>CAYLWV010000007.1:0-37063 GCA_964387485.1 uncultured Dechloromonas sp.
AGGGTGTGCGCCGCCTGATGTTTCTGGAAAAATTACGGGAAGAGATCGAAGACGCCATCTTTGCGCTGGATGATCTCTGAGCCTGCTTTAATGAACGGTTGTTGAACTTATATGGCACTACTGCAAATCGCCGAACCCGGCCAAAGTCCTTTACCACACCAGACACGCCATGCCATCGGCATTGATTTGGGCACCACCAATTCGCTGGTGGCCAGCGTGCGTCAGGGCATGTCGCATGTGATGAATGATGCGGAAGGCCGTGCGCTGGTACCGTCGGTGGTACGTTACCAGGAAGATGGCTCGGTACAGGTCGGCTACGATGCCCTGAAGGTGATCGCTAAAGACCCCAAAAATACCATTGCCTCGGTCAAGCGCCTGATGGGCCGCACCCTGAGCGATATCGAACACCGCGAAACGCTGCCACTGGATCTGGTGGATAACCCGGGCATGGTCAGCGTTAAAACCGGGCAGGGCGTCAAGACGCCGGTCGAAGTATCGGCCGAGATTCTGCGGGTGCTCAACGAGCGCGCGCAGCAGACCCTGAAGCAGGACATTGTGGGCGCGGTGATCACCGTACCGGCCTATTTTGATGATGCGCAGCGCCAGGCCACGAAAGATGCCGCACGTCTGGCCGGCCTGAATGTCCTGCGTCTGCTCAATGAACCGACGGCTGCCGCCGTGGCTTACGGCCTGGATAATGCCGCTGAAGGTGTCTATGCCGTGTACGATCTGGGCGGCGGCACCTTTGATATTTCAATTCTGCGGCTGACCCGAGGTATTTTCGAAGTACTGGCCACGGGCGGCGACTCCGCTCTGGGTGGCGACGACTTTGACCGTCGTATCTATTGCTGGGTGCTGGAACAGGCACAGCTCAAATCACCGCCGACCATTGAAGACACGGCATTGCTGTTGCTGCGGTCGCGCGAAGCCAAGGAATACCTGTCGACCCATCCGGAGGCACCGATTACGGCGCGTCTGGCATCGGGCGAAATTGTGGACGTGACCATTGATATGGCCACCTTTGCCGAGATTAGCCAGACGCTGGTCTCCAAAACCCTGCAACCCGTCAAGAAAACCCTGCGTGATGCCGGCCTACGCCCGGAAGACATCCAGGGCGTGGTGATGGTGGGTGGTGCGACGCGCATTCCGCTGATTCAGCGGGCCGTCGGCGAGTTCTTCAAGCAGGAACCGCTGAACAACCTGGACCCGGATAAAGTGGTAGCGCTAGGAGCGGCCGTGCAGGCCAACCTGCTGGCGGGTAACCGCGCACCGGGTGAAGACTGGCTGCTGCTGGATGTGATTCCGCTGTCGCTGGGTCTGGAAACCATGGGTGGCCTGGTCGAGAAAGTGATTCCGCGTAACTCGACATTGCCCGTGGCACGTGCCCAGGAGTTTACGACCTATCGTGACGGCCAGACCGCCATGATGGTACATGTGGTGCAGGGCGAACGTGAGCTGGTGGATGACTGCCGTTCACTGGCCCGTTTCGAGCTGCGCGGTATCCCGCCGATGGTGGCCGGCGCAGCACGCATTCGCGTGACCTTCCAGGTGGATGCCGATGGCCTGCTGTCGGTGACGGCGCGTGAACAGACCACCGGGGTTGAAGCACATGTGGAAGTAAAGCCATCCTATGGCCTCTCCGATGATCAGATCACCGGGATGCTCAAAGCGTCGGTCGATCACGCCCGTGATGATGCACAGACGCGTGCGCTGAAAGAAACCCAGGTCGATGCCCAGCGTCTTATCGAAGCCGTGCGCTCGGCGCTGACGGAAGATCGTCATCTGCTGGAAGATGCCGAGTTCAAACACATCGAATCCGGCATTGTGAAATTACAGACGGCCGTTCTTTCCGGTAACCGTCGTCAGATTACTATTGCGATGGATGACCTGGATGCCGACTGCAAGGAATTCGCCGGTCGCCGCATGAACCAGGCAGTGAATCGTGCGCTGGCCGGTAAAACCATTGATTCGGTGGAAGAAGCGATCCAAGATCTGCATACGCCATCGAGTAAGCCATAAGGCGCCCAAGGAAATAGCATGACCCAACTGATTGTTCTCCCCCATAGCGAATACTGTCCGGAAGGCGTGGTACTTGAAGCGCCTGTCGGCGAATCGATCTGTGATGTCCTACTCAACAATGGCATCGAGATTGAGCATGCCTGCGAGTGCTCCTGTGCCTGTACGACGTGCCACATCATCGTACGTGAAGGTTATGATTCGCTGAACGAACCTGAAGAGCTGGAAGAAGATTTGCTCGATAAGGCCTGGGGCCTGGAGTCGGAATCCCGCTTGTCTTGTCAGGCGATTGTGGCGGAAACGCCACTGGTAGTTGAAATTCCGAAGTATTCGATCAATATGACCCGCGAAGGCAAGAGGTAAGCCATGGCCATCAAATGGACCGACACGCTGGAAATTGCAGAAGCGCTGATCGAAGCACACCCTGATCAGGATCCGACCAAAATCAATTTTGTGGACCTGATGCAATGGGTGATGGCGCTACCGGAATTTGACGATGACCCGAAGCGTTGCGGGGAGCGTATATTGGAAGCGATTCAGCAAACCTGGATCGACGAACGATAAACCCTGAGCTTCATCAAGGAGGCAATCATGGAATCCCCCATCCATTCAATCAACAGCCTGTTTGCCCAGTTAGGCTTGCCCAGCAAGACTGAGGAAGTTGATCTTTTCATCGAGCAGCATCGGCCTTTGCCGGATCATTTTCTGCTCCATGAAGCCCCTTGCTGGTCGGCTTCCCAGGCGACTTTTCTGGCGGAAGAAATCGAAGACGATGCCGATTGGGCAGAAGTGATCGACGAGCTTAACGCCCGTTTGCGCAATCCTGTTTAAGCACACATCTCCGCCGAGCCCTGCTTGTTTATGCTCAGGCTGAGGCGGGGTAAAGCGTCAGAATGCCATCCAGTCCGCCATGGTTGATGGCGTGTGTGGCCTTGGCTTGAGTGGCCGGTTTGGCGTGATACGCCACGGAAGTACCGGCCTCGGCCATCATCAGTAGGTCATTGGCGCCATCACCAACGGCCATCACCTGATACTGCTGAAGGCCGAATTCCGCCATGAGTGCTTTGAGGGTATCGGCTTTGGCCTGGGCATCGATAATCTTGCCGACCACATGGCCAGTGAGTTTGCCACCCACAATTTCCAGTTCGTTCGACGTGGCGAAGTCGAGTCCAAGCTCGATGCGGAGGCGTTCCGTAAAGTAGGTAAAGCCGCCGGAGAGCAGGGCCGTGTGGATATTCGCAGCTTGCAGTGCTTCCAGCAGCTCTCTTGCGCCCGGATTCAGTAGCAGACGCTCGGAAAAAACGCGGGCAAGCACGCGGGCATTCAGACCTGCCAGCACGCCGACACGCTTCTTGAGGCTTTCGCGATAGTCCATTTCACCGCGCATGGCAGCTTCGGTAATCTCCGAGACTTCCGCCTTGCGACCGGCAAAATCCGCCAGCTCATCAATACATTCGATATTGATCAGCGTGGAATCCATGTCGAAGACCACGAGTTTGAAGTCGTTGAGACTGCGACCGGAGGGCACAAAGGCCCAGTCCAGACGCTCGTTGGCCAGACCGGATCGTACTGAATCCGGCGGGTTGTCGCTGGTGACACCTGAAAAACGAATGGCCTGGACACCTTGCGCCTTCGTCGCCGCCGGCTTGAGTTGTGTCTGGATCGATTCGATCAGATAGGTCGGAACAGGTCCGCCGTAAACAACAAAATCCCTCATCACTTTAGCCTAGGCGCTGGGCGAGGACAGAACGTAGACGTTCTGCTGCATCACGGATCATTTTTTCAGTAGTAGCCCAATCGACACAGCCATCCGTGACCGAACAACCGTAAGTCATCTGGTTGCGATCCGCCAGGATCGGTTGGTTGCCAGCGACGATGTTGGATTCGATCATCAGACCGGTAATGTTCTTGTTGCCGGCAACGATCTGGCTGATGACATCAGCCATGACCAGCGGTTGTAGTTCAGGGTTCTTGTTGCTGTTGGCGTGCGAGCAGTCGACGATCACGTTCGGGAGGAGCTTGGCTTTGGTCATGGCGTTTTCCGCCAGAGTCACCGAGACGGTATCGTAGTTCGGTCGGCCGTCACCGCCGCGCAGTACGATATGACCATAAGGGTTGCCTTTGGTGCGGACGATGGCGACACGGCCATCACTGTTGATACCGAGGAAGCTGTGCGGACGGCTGGCCGAGAGAATCGCGTTGATGGCAATAGTCAAGTCGCCGTTGGTGCCGTTCTTGAAGCCCACCGGGGTCGATAGGCCGGACGACATTTCGCGGTGGGTCTGCGATTCGGTGGTGCGGGCACCAATGGCGTTCCAGCTGATCAGATCACCCAGGTATTGCGGCGAGATCGGATCCAGCGCTTCGGTGCCGGCCGGTAGACCGAGCTCGTTGACAGCCAGTAGGAATTCGCGGGCCTTGGCCATACCGGCATCGACCTTGAAGGAATCGTCCATATCCGGGTCGTTGATATAACCCTTCCAGCCAACGGTCGTCCGCGGTTTCTCGAAATAGACGCGCATAACAATCATGAGCGCGTCAGAGACATCGTCTGCCAGCGCCTTGAGGCGACGGGCATAGTCAAGGCCGGCGACCGGATCATGAATCGAGCAGGGGCCAACCACAATGAAAGGACGCGGATCACGATGTTCCAGAATATTGATCAGTTCGGCCCGACCGCGCGACACCGTATTGGCCGCCTGATCGGTGAGCGGCAGCTGTGCCTGAATGGCCTCGGGTGTAGGCATCGGATCAAAAGCGGCGATGTGCAGGTTGCTGGTGCTCTGGGTCATGATCGTGTTTCCGGACGGACGTAAATTCAGATTTCGACGAAATTGTCGGGGGTTATCGAGTTTTTTTCTGGGCTTTGGCCAGCTCGGCGGGAGGCTTTTCCAGCGTGGCGCAGAGCTCGCGGAATGCCTGGAGCCGCAGGGCGAGGGCAGGCATGTGCCGTGAAAGGATAATTCTATCCTGACCGGCCAGTTTCAGGTCACGCCGGTTCTGGATCAGCCAGAGCAGGGTCATCGGATCCGCCGGGGTTTGCGGGCCGAACTGGATCACCATCTGGTCCTGCGATAGATCAACTTTGGTCATGCCCCAGTATTTGGCCTGTAGACGTACCTGGTGTGTGGCCATCAGCGATTCTGCCTGGGGCGGTAGCGCCCCGAAACGGTCAATCAGCTCTTCCTGCATCTCGGTCAGTTCTTCGGTGGTGTCACTGTTGGCGAGTCGTTTGTAGAGGTTGAGGCGCTCATGCACGTCAGGGCAGTAGGCGTCCGGCAGCAGGGCGGGGATATGCAGGTTGATCTCGGTGCCGATACCCAGTGGCTGGCTGAGATCCGGTGTTTCACCGGCCTTCATGGCTTTGACCGCACGATTGAGCATTTCGGTGAAGAGCGCAAAGCCCACTTCCTGAATCTCGCCGGACTGTGAATCGCCGAGTACCTCGCCGGCACCACGGATCTCCAGATCATGCATGGCCAGATAGAAGCCGGAACCCAACTCTTCCATCATCTGGATGGCTTCAAGTCGCTGCTTGGCGGCCTTGGTCAGACCTTTCAGTTCCTGCACCATCAGATAGGCATAAGCCTGATGGTGGGACCGGCCAACGCGACCACGCAGTTGGTGCAGCTGAGCCAGACCGAACTTGTCGGCCCGGTTGATGAGTATGGTATTGGCGTGCGGGTTGTCGATTCCGGTTTCGATAATCGTGGTACAGAGCAGGACGTTAGCACGCTGCTGCGTGAAGTCGCGCATGACACGTTCAAGCTCGCGCTCATTCATCTGGCCATGGCCGATGACGATGCTGGCTTCCGGCACCAGCTTGCTCAGCCGCTCGCGCATGTTTTCGATGGTGTCGACTTCGTTGTGCAGGAAGTAGATCTGGCCACCCCGGTTCAACTCCCGTAGCACGGCTTCGCGGATGATGCCGTCTGACAGGTTGTGCACAAAGGTTTTGATGGCGAGTCGTTTCTGGGGCGCCGTGGCAATCACCGAGAAATCGCGCAGCCCTTCCAGTGACATGGCCAGTGTGCGTGGAATCGGCGTGGCGGTGAGTGTCAGAACATCGACTTCGGCGCGCAGCGATTTGAGCTGCTCCTTCTGTTTGACGCCAAAACGGTGTTCTTCATCAATGATGAGCAGGCCCAGACGAGCGAACTTGACGTCGTTCTGAATCAGCCGATGGGTGCCAATCACAATGTCGGCCCGGCCATCGGCCATCTCGTCCAGCGCAGCCTGACTTTCCTTGGCGGAGCGGAAGCGCGACAGCTCGACCACCTTGACCGGCCATTCGGCAAAGCGGTTGCGGAAGTTCTCGGCGTGCTGTTCGCAGAGCAGGGTGGTCGGGCAGAGCACGGCCACCTGTTTGCCGCCGGCGACGGCAGCAAAGGCTGCGCGCAGGGCGACCTCGGTTTTACCGAAACCGACATCACCACAGACCAGACGGTCCATGGGCTGACCCGAGCGCATATCAGACAACACGGCATCAATGGCTACAGCCTGATCGACGGTTTCTTCAAATCCAAAGCCGTCGGCAAAACGTTCATAGTCATGTTCGTCGAAGTGGAAGGCATGGCCCTGTCGTGCCGCACGGGCTGCATAGAGGGCCAGCAGCTCGGCAGCCGTATCGCGTGCCTGCAGGGCGGCTTTACGTTTCGACTTCTCCCACTGACCACTACCCAGCGTATGCAGGGGGGCATGATCCGGATCACCGCCGGAATAGCGGCTGATCAGATGCATCTGGGCAACGGGCACATAGAGCTTGGCTTCGTTGGCGAACTCCAGCACCATGAATTCGGTATCACCATCGCCCAGGTCGAGGTGGGTTAGCCCTTGATATCGGGCAACACCATGCGTTTCATGAACGACCGGGTCGCCAATGCGCAGTTCAGTGAGATCGCGCAGCCAGTTGTCGGCACTGGCTTTCTTGCGGGTCTGTTTTTTACGGCGGGGCGTGCCGGCAAACAGTTCGCTCTCGGTAATAACGGCCAAGTCCGGCAGCAGGAAGCCCTGGTGCAATGGTCCGGTCAGTAGCTGCAGACGGTCATCAGCATCCAGTGCATCGGTGAGCGTTTCGGCAGTGCGTACGGCAAAGCCGCCTTCCTGCAGTAGGGCGAGGATGCTTTCGCGGCGGCCCGGGCTTTCGGCCAGAATAACGGCTTTGCCGTTAAAGCCGTCCATGAAGGCTCGGAATGCCGCGAGCGGATCTTCGAGTCGCCGATCCAGCGCCATCGGCGGCAGATTGTTCACTAAGGCGGTTTGCGGATCATATGCCCCAAGCAACAGGCGTGGCGCATGCTGCAGCTCGGTGAAGAAGGTTTCTTCATTAAGGAAGAGGGCTTCCGGCGGCAACAGGGGGCGTTCGCGATCACCCTGGTGAAAGGTGTAGCGTGAGCGGACTTCCTGCCAGAAGCCCTGAATAGGCGCGCTCAGGTCGGCGGTATAAAGGACCAGCGGCGGATGCCCCGGATGCTGACCGTCCAGGTAATCCATGAGCGTGGCGGTCTCGTTGTCTTCGAAGAATAGCGGGAGGTAATACTCAATCCCTGCCGGTAGCGTGCCCTGCGATACATCGCGATAAACACCCGTTTTGGCGGGATCGCCTTCGAATACTTCGCGGAAACGCTGGCGGAACAAGGTGCGGCTGCGATCATCGGTCGGAAATTCGCGCGCCGGTAGCAGCTGGATTTCCGGCACGGGAAAGAGCGTGCGCTGGGTGTCGACATCAAAAGTTTTGATACTTTCGATTTCTCGGTCGAACAGATCTAGCCGGTAAGGTAGCGCGCTGCCCATCGGAAAGAGATCGATCAGGCCACCGCGAATGGAAAACTCGCCCTGAGCCAGAACATGGGTCACTGCCTGATAGCCGGCCAGGGCCAGCTGGGCGCGCAGCGCCGCTTCATCGAGCGCTTGCTTCTGACGGAAACTGAACGAGTGGGCCGCCAGAAAAGACGGTGGCGGTAAACGATGGAGTGCCGTCTGGACGGAGGCCAGAAGAATGTCGCATTCGCCACGCTGGAGCGCGAAGAGCGTTGCCAAGCGTTCCGAGATCAGATCATGGTGCGGCGAGAATGGATCGTAGGGCAGGGTTTCCCAGTCGGGAAACTGGCGAATCCGCGCATCGGGTGCCAGCCATTGTAGTTCTTCGAACAGACGTTGCCGTTCCAGGGCGTCCGCCGTGAAGACGACCAGCAGCGGCTGCGTTTTCGTGCGTAGGAGTGCCGCAATGAGGAGACTCTGGGCACCGTGGGCCATACCGCCGAGCGTGTGCCGATGCCCGACATCTGGTAAACGTGCCGGTAAAACGCCGGCGGGGAGCTGCGGCAAACGGTTATTCTGGGGTGATACGTTGGGCACGACGGCAGGATCCTGAGTCAAACGATCAAAAGGTCAGGTCACGAGTAAATATCATGACAGGCCGAGATTATAGGTGACTGATAGAATTCGGGGATGTCCAGACAATACTTTGCCATCATCCCCGCTGCCGGTTCGGGCAGCCGGTTCGGTGCTCCCAAACCCAAGCAGTATCTGACACTGAATGGCGTGCCATTGGTCCGGCACACCATTGCGGCGTTGCTGGCGGATGCGCGTATTGCCCGTGTGGTGGTGGTTCTGTCGCCAGATGATACCGACTGGAGCGCGGCCTGCTTGCCCGAGTCCGGGGCTGAGCGAGTGGTGATGGTGCCGCAGGGGGGCGCCACACGCGCAGAGAGTGTGCTCAATGGGATTCATTGGTTGCAATTGCAACCGGATGTCAAATCGGATGACTGGGTGCTGGTCCATGACGCTGCCAGACCATGTTTGGCACCGGCCCAGCTGGATCAACTGATCAATACATTGTGCACCGACGCCGTTGGTGGGTTGCTGGCCATTCCGGTGGCTGACACCCTGAAACGGGCAGCAACGGATGAGCGAGTCGACGAAACCGTTGACCGCCGCCAGCTCTGGCAGGCCCAGACCCCGCAGATGTTTCCCTTGCAGCGTCTGATTGAGGCATTACATGCCGTGGACCCGGCGATGGCGACCGACGAGTCGTCGGCCATCGAAGCGCTCGGCTTGCAACCCCGGCTTGTGCCAGGCAGCTTGTCCAACCTTAAAGTCACCTATCCGCAGGATTTGATACTGGCGTCTGCCATTCTCGGTGCTGCATCCTCTT
The DNA here is from genome assembly GCA_964387485.1 of uncultured Dechloromonas sp. Taxonomy (GTDB): domain Bacteria; phylum Pseudomonadota; class Gammaproteobacteria; order Burkholderiales; family Rhodocyclaceae; genus Fluviibacter. The sequence continues at coordinate 9,173 of CAYLWV010000007.1, forward strand.
TTTCTGAAGGCGAGTAACTCCATGATTCGAATCGGCCAAGGCTACGATATCCACGCACTGGTACCCGACCGCAAACTGATGATTGGCGGTGTCGAGATTCCGCATACCCACGGACTGGCCGGCCATTCCGATGCCGACGTGCTGCTGCACGCCATTACCGATGCCTTACTGGGTGGCGCCGGACTGCGCGATATCGGCTTTCATTTTCCGGATACGGATGCCGCCTTTGCCGGCGCCGATTCGCGCGGTTTGCTGCGGGAAGCCATGAAGCGCGTTGAGGCAGCCGGTTACGGTGTCCTCAATATCGACAGTACCGTCATCGCCCAAAGCCCCAAGCTATCCACCTACGTGCCGGCCATGGTCGCCAATATTGCCGCCGACCTGGGCTTGCCCGAAAAGGATGTCAACGTCAAAGCCAAGACCAATGAGTATCTCGACGCCGTTGGTCGCAAGGAAGCTATTATTGCCCAGGCCGTGGTGCTACTTGGCGAGCTGGCTGACGAAGAAGACCATGATCATGATGACGACCACCATCACCATTGATGCAGCCGATGACACGTATTCTGAGTCTTGAGACCTCGACGGACCGTGGCGGTTTTGCCCTCTGGTCCGGATCTGTCAGCACTGATGGCGTGCAGACTGATCTCTGCGAGTGCTTTGTCTGTCCGGCCGGGCAACCGCATGCAGAAACGCTGTTGCCGGCGGTGCGCACCGCCCTGACTACCCTGGGCTGGGCAATGGACACTCTGGATGCCATTACCTTTGATGCCGGTCCCGGCATGTTTACGGGACTGCGTGTTTCTGCCGCGATAGCCCAGGGGCTGGCCGTGGCGCTGGATAAGCCGTTAGTGCCGGTATCGTCGCTGCAGGTGCTGGCTGAAGCCGCTTCTGAAGCCAGCGGTGCAACCCACGTATTGAGTCTGCTCGATGCACGGATGAATCAGATTTATGCCGGTTACTGGTTTCGTGAGGGCGGGGTATGGCACAGCGGCGGCGAGGCTTGTCTGGTCAACCCGAGCGCGCTGGGGGCGCTGCCTTATACCGTGAGCGCCGGCATGCATATTGCCGGCACCGCGCTGGATGAGTACCCGGACGCGGCTGCCTGGTGCACAGCCCAGCAACTGATTGACACGCAGATCCGTTACCCGTCGCCTGAAGCATTGGCACGGCTGGGTGCCATGGGTTTTGTGGCCGGTGCCGCGGTTGACCCGGCCGAGGCTTTGCCCGTTTACGTGCGGGATCGGGTGGCGCTAACCACAGCCGAACGGGCGGCTGGCGAAGTGCTGTAAATGCCCGGATCACCCACCGTCATGATCCTACCCATGTCCGAGGTTGATGTCCCGGCGGTGGCCGCTATCGAAGCCCTGCAGCACCATGTGCCCTGGTCCTCGTCCAGTTTTATGGATGCCCTGCGGGGTGGCAGTGTCTGGCACAGCCGTGTGCTTAAAAATGAGGCGGGGCATGTGCTCGGTTACACCATTTCGATGACGGCCGGTGATGATGAAGAACTGTTGACGATCACGGTGCATCCGGAGGCCATCGGTCAGGGACTGGGCAAACGCCTGCTGCAGGATCTGGAGGCAAACGCCCGGCAGCGGGGTGCGGCACAGATTTTCCTGGAAGTTCGCGAAAGCAATGCCCGGGCGATCAGTCTTTATGAGCAAATGGGCTTTAGAATGTCCGGCATGCGCAAGAATTACTATCCCGTTCCGGCCAATCTGCTGACCGGGTCACCGGCCGGCCGTGAACACGCCTTGCTGATGTGTCTGTCACTGAGTGGTGCATCTGTCTGATGATGGACCGCCGTCAGCTGACTCAGGCTCAATGGCTGGATGCCATGGGTATCGATCCTTTCTGGATCTCGGAAGCACCAGCGCCAGCGGGAGTGCCCATCACCGCAGTCACGTCGCCAGCAAAGCCTGAACGCGTTGGCGACTTGGCCGCAAAGCCCGTAGTTGCGCCATCTTCGCTTTCAACCATTGAAGCAACCGACTGGACAGCCCTCGAAGACGAGATTCGTGAATGCCGTGCCTGTGGCTTATGCCTTGGGCGAAAGCAGGCCGTACCGGGTTCCGGAGATCGCTCGGCGACCTGGCTGATGGTCGGTGAAGCGCCGGGGGCCGATGAGGACATCGCCGGACTGCCCTTTGTCGGCAAAGCCGGGAAGTTGCTGGATGCCATGCTGGCCGCACTGAATCTGCAGCGAGCACAGGGCGTTTATATTGCCAATGCCGTGAAATGCCGCCCACCGGAAAACCGGACGCCGGAAATCGGGGAGATCGATGCCTGTAACGGATTCCTGAATCGCCAGATTGCCATGATTCAACCGCAGGTCATCGTGGTGCTCGGTCGGCCTGCCGCTTATGCCGTGCTGGGTCAGGAAGCCTCGATTCAAAGCCTGCGTGGTTCGGTGCATTATCGGGAGCAGGGTGGCCGCCGGATTCCCGTGATCGTGACTTACCATCCGGCCTATCTGCTGCGACAGCCTGCTGAAAAATGGAAAGCCTGGCAGGATCTACTCCTGGCTGACAGCGCACTGAAAGCCTTGCCGGCATAAAAAACGGGCTATAAAGCCCGTTTCGTACACCCTTATATTCTCAGGTCACATATTCAGTGACATATGTTGTCGTCCAGATGGCTGGCATCGTCTCGGATACGCTGATTGGCTTCAAAACGGCGCTTGACCAGATACATGGTACCGGCCACAAACAGCCCGAAGGTGACGATCACCGTGTAAATGCTGAAATTAGCCCAGATCATCACGGCATAGAGACCGGTCATCACCAGAATCGCCAGATTCTCATTGAAATTCTGGACCGCGATCGAATGGCCGGCACCCATCAGGATATGGCCACGATGCTGCAGTAGTGCATTCATCGGTACGACGAAGAAACCCGACAGGGCGCCGATGATGATGAGTAGGGGCACCGCGGCCCAGAAAGAGGTCGCAAAGTTCATCAGCATGACGACAAAGCCCATGGCAATGCCCATCGGGATCACGCGCACGGATTTACGCAGGGTGATCATACGGGCAGCCATCGCTGCACCGGCGGCGACACCGATTGCGGTAACACCCTGCAGCATGGATGCCTGGCCGAGGTCATAGCCCAGGGCATCGGCCGCCCAGCGGATCACAATAAACTGCAGTGTTGCACCGGCCCCCCAGAACAGGGTTGTGGTGGCCAGCGAGATCTGACCGAGTTTGTCGCGCCAGAGCAGCTTGAGGCAGTGATTGAATTCGTGAAACAGGTGGCCCGGACGCAACGATAACGGTACGTGGTCCACGCCAGTGTTTGGAATATAGAGGTTAAAAAGGGCTGCCAGCAGATAGATGCCGGTAATGATGAAGAGCGAAATTTCGAGTATCGAATCAATTGGTGTATCTATGACCGGCATATCGAAGCTGAGCAATGCCTGGGCAATCGTCGGGTTGATCAGCGCGCCGCCAGCGACGGTGCCCAAAATAATGGCCAGTACGGTGAGGCCTTCGATCCAGCCGTTGGCTACCACCAGCAGACGGTGCGGCAGGAGTTCGGTGAGGATGCCGTATTTTGCCGGCGAGTAGGTGGCGGCTCCCAGACCAACGATGGCATAGCCGATGAGCGGATGAACCCCCAGAAACACCATCAGGCAACCGCCGATTTTGATGGTGTTGGAAATCAGCATGACTTTGCCCTTGGGCATGGAGTCGGCAAAGGCGCCAACAAAACCGGCCAGAACCACGTAAGAGACTGTAAATAACAGTTTAAGCATCGGGTCGAACCACAGCGGCGATTGCATTTCGTGAAGTGCGTAAATCGCGGCAATCAGTAGTGCGTTATCGGCCAGCGCGGAAAAAAACTGCGCCGCCATAATGATGTAGAACCCGAATGGCATGCTTCTCGCCCGTAAAAATCAGATGGCTTTATAGCATGAATAGCATGACAATCGCTTGTGCGTTGCAGCGAACCGGGATGCGACCGCCCACGGCGAGAACAGTGCAGGTAGAATCCAGCCCTATGACTTCTCTTGCCACGCCGCGTCCAATTGTTGCCGAATTTTCCGGTCGAGCACTTCGTCAGAATGTCGAGCGGGCGAGGGGGCTGATGCCATTGGGCGGCCATACCCTGGCGGTAATCAAGGCGGATGCTTACGGCCATGGTTTGATGGAAGTCGCCGAACGTTTGATGCCGGTGGTAGATGGCTTTGCCATTCTGGAACTGGCTGCTGCGCGCCAGTTGCGTGCTCAGGGATGTTTGCTGCCGATCGTGATGCTCGAGGGTTTCTTTACACCGGACGAGCTGCCTGCGTTCAGTACCTTGCAACTCGCTACGGTGATCCACCGGGCGGATCAGATCCGTGCGCTGGCGGCAACGCCGCTGCCTCAATCTCTGGATGTCTACCTGAAGCTCAACACCGGCATGAACCGGCTGGGCTTTTCACTGGATGACGCGTCAGCAGCGTTTGCTGCATTGCAGGGGCTGCCGCAAGTCCGCAGTCTGACCGTCATGACGCATTTTGCTGATGCCGACAATGCACGGGGTACAGCGTGGCAGCTGGATCGTTTGCAAGCGGCATGGCCTGAAGCCTTGGTTCATAGAACCTCATTCGCCAATTCGGCGGCTTTGTTGTCCGGGCCTGCAGCCCGATCAGCGCTGGGTGATGATGTTCGCCCGGGCATCATGCTCTATGGCGCTTCGCCCTGGGGTGGGGCAGCGCCTGCCAGAACGGCGACCGCATTGGGTCTGGCCCCCGTGATGACGCTGAAAAGTAAAGTCATTGCCATACAGGCGCTACAGCCCGGAGAACGGATTGGTTATGGTGGCACCCTGGTTGCCGAGCAGCCCATGAACATCGGGGTGGTGGCTTGTGGCTATGCCGATGGCTATCCGCGTCATGGCAGCAATGTGGCGCCCATCCTGGTTAATGGTATCCGCACGCGAGTGGTTGGCCGGGTGTCAATGGATATGCTCTGTTGCGACCTGACTCGCGTACCGGAGGCGCAAGTTGGTAGTCCGGTCACCCTCTGGGGTGACGGTTTACCGGCTGACGAGGTGGCTGATGCCGCAGGCACCATTGCCTATGAACTGTTCTGTGCCTTGGCACCCCGTGTGCCCAGGGTCTGGCGGGATTGAAATATGGCAAAGCCTAAAACCCTCTACATCTGTACCGAATGCGGTTCAACCCAGCCCAAATGGCAGGGCCAGTGCCCGGATTGCAATGCCTGGAACACGCTGGTTGAAACCGTGGCCGAAAAATCGGCGGCCAGTGCGCATCGCTTTGCCAGTCTGGCACCGGCCAGTGGCGTGCAGTCGCTGGGGAAGGTCGAGGCGCGCGAAGCGCCGCGCCTGACCTCGGGTATTGATGAATTTGACCGAGTGCTGGGCGGTGGCCTGGTTTCCGGCGGTGTTGTGTTGATTGGCGGTGACCCGGGCATTGGTAAAAGTACGTTGCTGTTGCAATGTCTGGCCGCGCTATCGGCCAAAACGCCTGTGCTGTATGTGAGCGGGGAAGAGTCGGCCGAGCAGATTGCCCTGCGTGCGCTGCGCCTGGAAGTCGCGGCACCTGATCTGCCACTCTATGCCGAAATCAATCTGGAAAAGATTCTGGCTACGCTGGAAGCGCGTCAGCCACGGGTGGCGGTGATCGACTCCATTCAGACCCTATGGTCCGATGCGCTGACTTCGGCGCCCGGTTCGGTCGCGCAGGTACGAGAATGCGCTGCGCAGCTGACCCGTTTTGCCAAGCAAAGCGGTATTACGCTGCTCTTTGTGGGCCATGTCACCAAAGACGGTACATTGGCCGGCCCCCGAGTGTTGGAGCATATCGTTGATACGGTGCTGTATTTCGAAGGCGACTCGCACTCCAGCTTCCGCCTGGTGCGCGCCTTCAAGAATCGATTCGGCTCGGTGAACGAGCTGGGTGTCTTCGCCATGACAGAGCGTGGCTTGCGCGCCGTGACCAATCCCTCGGCGCTGTTTCTGTCGCGCCATCCGGAGCCGGTACCTGGCTCATCGATTGTGGTGACCCAGGAAGGGTCCCGTCCCTTGCTCGTGGAAGTGCAGGCGCTGGTGGATCAGGCCAGTGCCGGTCACCCCAAACGTCTGACGGTGGGCCTCGAGTCGCAGCGGCTATCGATGCTGCTGGCAGTCCTGCACCGCCATGTCGGCATTATGGTGGGCGACCAGGATGTCTATGTGAACGCCGTTGGCGGCGTGCGGATTAACGAGCCTGCCGCCGACTTGGCAGTGATTCTTTCAATCCTTTCTTCGTTTAAAAACAAACCACTAAACGACAAACTTTGTGTGTTTGGTGAAGTTGGTTTGACCGGTGAGCTACGACCCTGTCCGCGTGGCCAGGAGCGCTTGAAGGAAGCCGCCAAACTCGGTTTCAGTCAAGCTCTTGTGCCAGCCGCGAACGCCCCCAAAACACCGATACCCGGACTGGAAGTGATTGCCGTCCGGCGCCTTGAAGAAGCCGTTTCCAAGGCTTTCGGACTCTAATTCATGACCACCATTGACTTCTCACCGGTTGCGAAACCGCTTTTCAGCTATCGCAAATACTGGGCGCACCGTTTCGGGTCGGCGCCATTTCTGCCCATGTCGCGTGCCGAGATGGATCAACTCGGTTGGGATGAGTGCGACATTATTCTGGTGACGGGCGATGCCTATATCGACCATCCGAGCTTCGGTATGGCGCTCGTTGGTCGTTTGCTGGAAGCCCAGGGCTTCCGGGTCGGCATTATCAGCCAACCCGATTGGCATTCGGCCAAGGATTTTCAGCGGCTTGGTAAACCCAAACTCTTTTATGGCATTACCGCCGGTAACATGGACTCCATGGTCAACCGCTATACGGCCGACCGCAAGATCCGCTCGGACGATGCCTACACTGCTAATGCCAAACCGAACAAGCGTCCGGATCGGGCGGTGGTGGTGTACAGCCAGCGCGCCCGTGAAGCCTATCCCGATACCACGGTGATTATCGGCTCGATTGAAGCCAGTCTGCGGCGTATTGCGCACTACGATTACTGGTCTGATAAGGTCCGGCGGTCGGTGCTGCCCGATAGTAAGGCCGATCTGCTGATTTTTGGCAATGCCGAACGGGCGCTGGTCGAGGTGGCTCACCGGCTGGCCAAGGGCGAAAGCGCGAGCCAGATCCGCGATGTGCGTGGCACGGCCTTTATGACACCGCTGAACTGGTTACCGGGCACTGACTGGCAGGTGGAAAATTCGACCCAGATTGATCGTCCGGGTCTGATTGAACCGCATGCCGACCCCTATGCGATGGCAGATAGCACGCCATCAACGCCTAAAGACGGCCAACCGGCAACGGCAACACCAGCCGCGGAGCAGCCTATCAGGATCATGCCGCGTGCCGAGAAAATTGCCGCCAACAAGCGTGCACGCCAGCATACGGCGATTCGCTTACCCGCCTATGAACAGGTCAGCCAGGATCCGGTGCTCTATGCCCATGCCTCGCGCGTGTTCCATTTGGAATCCAACCCAGGTAATGCACGACCGCTGATGCAGGCGCACGGTGAACGTAACGTCTGGCTGAATCCGCCACCACTGCCCTTAACCACGCCCGAAATGGATGGCGTGTTCGATTTGCCTTATGCCCGGGCACCGCATCCGTCTTACGGCGACGCCAAAATCCCCGCCTGGGAGATGATCCGCTTCTCCGTCAATATCATGCGTGGTTGCTTCGGTGGTTGTACTTTCTGTTCGATTACCGAGCATGAAGGCCGCATCATCCAGAGCCGCTCGGAGGACTCGATTCTCAAGGAGATTGAGGCGATCCGCGATAAGACGCCGGGCTTTACCGGGATTATTTCGGACGTTGGCGGTCCAACGGCCAACATGTACCAGCTGACCTGCAAGGACCCGAAGATAGAGGCCTCCTGCCGCAAACTGTCCTGCGTCTATCCGGATATCTGCGACAACCTCAACACGGATCACGGGCCGCTGATCCAGCTATACCGCAAAGCCCGCGCGCTGCCGGGGATCAAGAAAATTCTGGTCGGATCGGGTCTGCGTTATGACCTAGCCGTCCGCTCGCCGGAATACATCAAGGAGCTGGTGACCCACCATGTGGGCGGCTACCTGAAGATCGCCCCGGAGCATACCGAAGCGGGGCCGCTCTCAAAGATGATGAAGCCGGGCATGGGTGCCTATGACCGCTTCAAGCAGCTATTCGAAGCGGCATCTAAAGCCGCTGGCAAAGAGCAGTATCTGATTCCGTATTTCATCGCCGCCCATCCGGGGACGCGTGATGAAGATATGCTGAATCTGGCGCTCTGGTTGAAACGCCACAATTTCCGGCTGGATCAGGTCCAGACTTTCCTGCCGACCCCGATGGCCTTGGCAACGACCATGTACCACAGCCGCAAGAATCCCTTGCGCGGCCTGAAGGGCGGGGGAGAGGATGTTGAGGTGATTCGCGAAGGGCGCCGCCGCCGACTGCATAAGGCGTTTCTGCGCTACCACGATCCGGCCAACTGGCCGATGTTGCGCGAGGCGCTCAATGCCATGGGGCGCGCTGACCTGATCGGCAATGGTAAGAAGCAGCTGATTCCGGCCTGGCAACCCAAAGGGGAAGGGGAGCGCACCGCACGATCCTTTGCTTCGCCGGCAACGGGGTCGCCACGGTCAGGCTTGATGCGACCCGGTGCCCGATTGGCCGGTGGTGTTTCTGGAACCCATCAGCGAAAAGGGACGCCCGCGGGCGCCCCTTCAGTCAGGCGTGCTGCAAAAACGGGGGGTAAAGGTTCAGTCAAGCGTTGAGGTGCATGCAGGGCAGCGCCTGGCCGCCTTCGGAATCTGGGTGCAGCACTGGGGACAGGCTTTGGTGCTGGGTGCGACATCCTCTTTGGGGATCAAGGTGTCGGCCGCTTTGTTGTAAGCCTTGACGACCCAGTAGACGGCAAAGGCGATGATGAAAAAACTGACCATGGCGTTGGCAAACAGGCCGTAATTCAAGGTAACGGCACCGGCGGCTTTAGCAATGGCCGGGGTCGCGTAGGGCCCGGGCGTGCTGCCTTCCTTCAGGACAACAAAGAGGCTGGAGAAGTCTAGGCCACCCAGTAACAGACCTAACGGTGGCATCAGCACATCATTAACGAGGCTGGTGACAATGGTGCCGAATGCGGCACCGATCACAATACCGACGGCCATGTCGACGGCATTGCCGCGCACTGCAAATTTTAGAAAGTCCTTGAGCATCGTTTTTCTCCGGCAACCGGTAAAATTGGCATCTCACATGACGCATCATACAAAGGATTAAGGATGGTTGTCCCGCATATGGATCACAGCTACTACGACATGCTCGGCGGCGAAACCGGCGTGCGTTCGCTGGTAGATGATTTTTACGATCTCATGCAGCTCGATGAGCGCTTTGCCGGCATCCGTGCCATGCATCCGCAGGATATGAGCACATCACGTGACAAACTGTTCTGGTTTCTGTCCGGCTGGCTGGGCGGGCCACCGCTCTTCGAAGAAAAGTTCGGACATCCACGCCTACGGGCCCGTCATCTGCCGTTTTCGATCGGTGTATCCGAGCGGGACCAGTGGATGATGTGTATGTCCGAGGTGATGGAAAGGTCCGCGCTCAGCCCGCAAGCCCGAACCTCGCTGATCGGCGCATTGTTCAAAACAGCCGACTGGATGCGTAATAACGACGTTTAAGGCGTCCGCATCGGGGATTGTTCCCCGAAATCAACGGCTTTTTGCTATAATTTAAAGATTATCTCGGCCTGTTGCGGCGCAACAGGCCTTCGTTACATTGCTGTCCCTGTTTGTCCCATTTTCTGACTTCCGGTTGAATACACATGTCTGCACGTCCGATTCGTAACATCGCCATTATTGCCCACGTTGACCATGGCAAAACCACACTGGTTGACCAACTGCTGCGCCAATCCGGTACTTTTGCCGCCCACCAGCAACTGGTTGAGTGCGTCATGGACTCGAATGATCTGGAAAAAGAACGTGGCATTACCATTCTGTCGAAGAACACCGCGGTCGAATACAACGGTATCCACATCAACATCGTCGACACTCCGGGTCACGCCGACTTCGGTGGTGAAGTGGAACGTGTGCTGGGTATGGTGGACGGCGTGGTGCTGCTGGTCGATGCCGCCGAAGGCCCGATGCCGCAAACCCGTTTTGTGACGAAAAAAGCCCTGGCACTGGGTCTGCGCCCGATCGTTCTGGTCAACAAGGTGGACCGCGACGGTGCCGACCCTGACCAGGCCGTTAATCTGACCTTTGATCTGTTCGACAAGCTGGGCGCCACCGACGAACAGCTGGATTTCCCGATTGTTTACGCCTCGGGCCTGAATGGCTGGGCCGCCATGGAGCTGGATCAGCCGCGCGAAAACATGAAGCCGCTGTTCGACACCATTCTGGCGCACGTGCCGGCACCGGATGCCGACATTGATGCCCCGTTGCAGCTGCAAATTACCGCACTCGACTACTCGTCGTATGTGGGTCGTATCGGTGTGGGCAAGATCATTCGTGGTCGCGTCAAGACCGGCCAGAACGTCATGGTGATGTTCGGCACTGACGAAGAAGCCGCTGCCCATGATCGTCAGCCGATCAAGGCCAAGATTGGTCAGGTATTCGGCTACAAGGGTCTGAACAAGGTTGAAATGGCTGAAGGCCAGGCGGGCGATATCGTGCAGATCACCGGTATCGAAGATCTGGTGCTGGGCTGTACCGTGACGGATCCGGAAAGCCCAGAAGCGCTGCCGCTGCTCAAGATCGATGAGCCGACGCTGGAAATGCAGTTCATGGTGAACACCAGCCCGCTGGCCGGTACCGAAGGCAAGTTCGTGACCAGCCGTCAGGTCCGTGACCGTCTGCACAAGGAACTGCTGACCAATATGGCGCTTCGCGTCAAAGACACCGAGAACGGCGATATCTTCGACGTGGCCGGTCGTGGCGAACTGCACCTGGGTATTCTGCTCGAGAATATGCGTCGCGAAGGTTACGAACTGGCCGTCGGTCGTCCGCGTGTGGTTAAAAAGATGATTGACGGTGTCGAATGCGAACCGTACGAAATGCTGACCGTCGACGTGGAAGAAGATACCCAGGGCGGCGTGATGGAAACGCTGGGTCAGCGCAAGGGTGACCTGCAGGACATGGTGCCGGATGGCCGTGGTCGTGTCCGTATTGAATACCGTATTCCAGCCCGTGGCCTGATTGGCTTCCAGGGTGAGTTTATGAACCTGACCCGTGGCAACGGCTTGATGAGTCACGTGTTTGATGAATACGCGCCTGTTAAAGAAGGTGCGGTGGCCGAGCGTCGTAACGGCGTCCTGATTTCGCAGGATGACGGTGAGGCCGTCGCTTATGCGCTGTGGAAGCTGCAGGATCGTGGCCGCATGTTCGTCAGCCCGGGTGAAAAGCTGTACGAAGGCATGATCATCGGTATTCACAGCCGTGAAAACGATCTGGTTGTGAACCCGATCAAGGGCAAGCAGCTGACCAACGTGCGTGCATCGGGTACCGATGAAGCCGTGCGTCTGGTGCCGCCGGTGCAGTTGAGCCTGGAATCGGCCATCGAGTTTATCGCCGATGACGAGCTGGTTGAACTGACGCCGAAATCGATCCGTCTGCGTAAGCGTTACCTCAAGGAACACGAGCGTAAGAAAGCCTCGCGCGAATCCTGATGACGGATTAGCCGGACAACAAAAAACCCGCCAGAAACTTCGGCGGGTTTTTTGTTGGGCTGAACGGTCATGAACCGTTTAGATTGAGCGTCATGGATTACTTGACGCGCGCGCGGTACTCGTGGGTACGGGTATCGATTTCGATTTTGTCACCGATCTCCACGAAGGCCGGAACGTTGATCTCGAAGTTGGTCGGCTTGATACGGGCCGGCTTCATGACCTTACCCGAGGTGTCGCCCTTGACGGCCGGCTCGGTGTATTCAACTTCACGGACCACGGATGTCGGCAGTTCAACCGAAATGGCCTTACCGTTGTAGAACACCACTTCGCACGGCATGGCGTCGTCGAGGTAGTTCAGGGCTTCGGTCATGTTTTCGCCTTCGACTTCGTACTGGTTGTACTCGGCATCCATGAACACGTACATCGGGTCGGCAAAGTAGGAGTAGGTGACTTCCTTACGATCAAGCACAACGACTTCGAACTTTTCGTCAGCCTTGTAGACCGATTCGCTACCGCTGCCGGTCAGCAGGTTCTTCATCTTCATTTTGACAACAGCGGCATTACGGCCGGACTTGTTGTATTCGGCCTTCAGAATCACCTGCGGCTCGGTGCCAACCATGATGACGTTACCAACGCGTAAATCCTGTGCTGTCTTCATACGATCCAACTTTCAGTTAATTAATCCGGTGGCGAAACGGCAGTGCCAGTTCGCGAAACCCGCTATTTTACCAGATGAGCGACGAATTCCCGGAGTTGGGAAACCAGGTCCACCTGCTGAAGCAGCAGATGACGCCACTGGCGTGCATTTTCAAGCATGGCCGGCATCTGTTTTACCAAGGCCGGCCAGAGCTTCGCCAGGTCACTACCCGGTGCCGAGGGATTGTTCCAGGCCTTGACAACCTTCCGGTAGACATCCTGTTCGGCTGCTGTCAGCACTTCAAGGCCAAGATAACGGTCATAAAAGGCCTGGAGCTTCACCCGGTGTGCATCATCTGTCTGCGGGTAGATATGCCAGATGAGCGGTTTTCCCGCCAGCTGCGCTCGGACAAAGGAATCCTCTCCCCGGACAAAGAGCAGATCATGTTCATCGAGCAGATGATCGAAATCGGGCTGGGAGACGAAAGGGAGCGCTCTGATGCACGGCTGGTCATGACCGGGGTGTTCTGATTGCCACTGGCGGATCTGTGCCTGGGCCGGGCATGGTGTCACGTCCAGCACAACGGTTGAAGTGCTTTCAGCCAGTATTGTCAGCCATGCAGGGATGAGTGCTTGTTCGTAGCAGAAGAGAAGAATGCGCAAGCTTTCTGCCGGGTTCAGGCCGCCGGCGTTGGGCACAGACGCCTGAACCTGCCGCTGCGCTTGTTCAACGATCTCGGCCGTGCGAGTAGGCTCCCGCAGAATACCGCCAGTACCCGGGGTAAAGCCGGGAAAAAAGAAATGTTTGGTGAGTGCGTAGCGTGGATGGGGCGAAGGGAGACGGTGATGCGTTTCGATCCAGTTTTCCGCCGACAGATATTCCAGATTAATCCAGGCAGGTCGAGTGGCCCGCTGGCTCATGGCTTCTATATAGGCAGCCGGCGGATCACAGGCAAAGGCTTCGAGAACGACATCCGCCACATCGGCTGCGGTAAATTGGGCGTCGGCTGTAGGCCAGGGACAGATATCAATGTGAGGGAGTGGCGTTGGACCTTGTAGCTGAGCCAGGAGATCCGGTTGGTCGATAAAGAGCCGGACGCTGTCTCCTCGGCTGGCCAGATCGGCTGCCAGCCGCCAGCAAACACCGGCATCACCGAAATTGTCGATGACGCGGCAGAAAATATCCCAGCGACCGATGTTAGACGGGGATGCGGCCGGGAAGTTCATCCAGTACCCGGTGGCGCTCATCGGCCGTCATGCCAGACCACTGCTTGATCTCATCCAGCGTACGCCAGCAACCGATGCAGTAGTGATTCTGCTCGTCCATACGACAGATGTTCACACACGGGGATTCGGGTTCCGGTCGGATTCGGCAAGCCATGATGTCTTCAGAATGAAATTAAGCGGCAGGTTTATCCTGCTTGAGTAGGCGGGAGAATAGCACCGGCAGCAGGAATAGGGTACAGATGGTGGCGGAAATAATGCCGCCAACAATGACCACCGCAAATGGCCGCTGGGTTTCAGACCCGATGCCATGGGAGAGCGCGGCCGGCAGCAGACCCAGACCCGCCATGAGGGCGGTCATGATAATCGGGCGCATCCGCAGAACGGCACCATCACGAATGGCCTGCTGGAAAGGCTTGCCATTGCGCAGCATCTCGACGATCTCCTCGACCATAATCACGCCGTTCTGGATGGCAATGCCTGATACAGCAATAAAGCCGACGGCAGCAGAGATTGAGAGATGCATACCGCTCAAGGCCAGACCAAGCAAGCCACCAATCAACGTGGTTGGGGCAATAGCCAGAATCACGGCGGCAATTTTGTACGAACGGAACATCCAGAACAGCAGGCCGAAAATAGCCAGCAGGCTGGCCGGCACAATGACCTTGAGGCGTGCCATGGCGCGTTGCTGGTTTTCAAATTGACCACCCCAGGTCATGGTGTAGCCCGGCGGCAGACCGACATCACGCTTCACCTTGCGTTGGGCTTCTTTGACAAAGCCACCTTGATCCCGGCCATAGAGATTGGCCTTGACGGATACGGCGCGCATCCCGGCTTCCCGCGAGATACGCGACGCGCCCTGTTTGACTTCAATAGTGGCTATTTCGCCCAGTGGAATCGTGCCGCCCTCCGTACCGGGAATCTGGATGGCCAGACTGGCGATGTCATTAATGGATCCCCGGTAATCGGCGCCCATGCGCAATGTGACATCGTAACGGCGGTCACCCTCAAAGAAACCAGTGGTTTCGAGACCGCCCATGGCCGTTTCGAAGGTGCGATTGACCTCTGCAATCGTGATACCCAGTCGAGACATGCGTTGCCGGTCCGGAATGACCGTGATTTCCGTCTGCCCACCGACCTGAATAGCGGCGACCTCCACAGCCCCCTGAATGCCGGCCAGAATACCGGCCACATGGTTGGCCTTTTCCTGGAGGATATTCAGATCCGGCCCGAAAATTTTGACGGCAATTTCTCCTTTGACACCGGACAATGATTCTTCCACGTTGTCCTGAATGACCTGTGAGAAGTTTGTTGGTACGCCGGGCATGGCATTCAGACCATCACTCATATTGCGGACCAGTTCTTCCTTGGTCGAGAAGCGCCATTCCGAGCGTGGTGCCAGATCAACGAGGACTTCAATGTTGTTAGGGCCTTTAGGGTCGGTACCTTCATCGGGACGCCCGACGTGCGTGATGACTTTACGAGTCTCGGGGTAGCTGATCATGTATCCGCGCACTGAGCGCTCAACCTCGCGTGTCTGCTCCAGATGCGTCGATGGCGGCATCATGATGGTCAGCCAGATGTTGCCCTCATCCAGTTTAGGCAGAAACTCGGTACCCACCACGGGAATCAGGCACAGAGATGCGAGGAGGGCGCCAGCGGTTCGGATGTAGACCTTGCGCGGTTGCGCCAGCATGGCCTCAAGCTTTTCACGGTAGCGTTGCTGAAAGCGGGACATCCATTCCAGGTGCGGCTCCAGTAACGGACCTTTGTCCGCCATAAAAGCGAGCAGCGTTGGCACGTACGTCAGCGTGAGCAGAATGGCACCCAATAGGGCGCAGGAGAGTGTGAGCGCAACGGGTGAAAAGATTTTTCCCTCAACCCGCTGGAAAGTGAAAATCGGAATAAATGCCAGGATGATGATGGCTTTGGAATAGAGAATCGGAGAGGCCAGGCCGGAGACGGTGTTTTTCAGAGCATTGAGACGCCATACCGGACGGTTATGACCCAGATGGTCGTATTCGGGGCCTGTTTGTAAGGTCATGCGCACCATCAGCGCTTCCACGACCACGACGGCACTATCGATGATGATGCCGAAGTCAACGGCACCCAGTGAGATCAGGTTAGCCGAGACCTTGAACAGGTCCATCATAATGAACACGAAGAGCAGTGTCAGCGGAATCAGGCTGGCAACAATCAGGGAAATTTTCCAGTTGCGCAGAAACACGATCAGTACGCCGACCACCAGCAAAGCCCCCAGAATGAGGTTGTGCGTGACGGTGTGAACGGTATGGTTGATCAGCTCGGTACGGTCATAGAGCGGCTTGAGCTGCACACCGCGTGGCAGGTGTTCCTGGCCATTGAGCCAATCGATTTTTTCACGTAGGTCTTCAATCACAATGGCTGGGTTTTCCCCCTTTGTCATCATGACAATGCCTTCGACCACGCCTTCGTGCTGCGTGATCTCGCCAGCCTCGTTACGTAATGCCACCGATACGCTGCCTGAGGGTGGATGATCGCCGATGCCGACCTGCGCCACATCACCGACCAGGACGGCCCGGCCATTCTGCGAACGGATGACCGTGCTCTGGATGTCTTCGATGTTCCGGTAAAGACCGGTGCTGCGCAGGACCAGCCCTTCATTACCACGACGCAGAATGCCGCCACCCGTACTGTCGTTGTTGGCGGCAAGGGTATCGGCCAGCTGATTGAGCGTGACGCCATAACGTCGCATCAGGATCGGGTCGGCATTCACCTGAATCTCTTTGACGGTGCCGCCAAAGCTGGTGACATCGGCCACACCCGGCACCCGGCGCAAGGCGGGGCGAACAACCCAATCCTGGATTGCCCGGATTTCGTTGAGCGGCATGGTGGCAGGTGCTTCGATCACATAACGGAAGATCTCACCCACGGCCGTGGTTAACGGCGCCAGCGTTGGCGTGACACCGGGTGGCAAGGTGACCCCTTGAAGCTTTTCCAGCACCTGGCTACGAGCGAAGCGGTCCTGGGTGCCATCACTGAAGATCAGTGTGACCACCGATAGCCCCGTAATGGAGACCGAACGTTGCTGAGTGACGCGGGGCACGCCGCTCATTTCCCGTTCGATCGGCAGGGTTACGCTGCGTTCGACTTCTTCCGGCGCCTTGCCTGGTACCTGGGTAATGACCTGTACCTGCACATCCTGGACATCGGGGAATGCCTCAATCGGCAGGTCTTTCAGTGCACGTAACCCGACTACCGACATGATGGCAAACACCAGCAGCACAAAAGCCCGCTGGCTGACGGCGAAGTTAATGAGCTGACGTAGCATCAGCGGGCGCTCTGACTAAACTCGGAGGCAAGAAGCAGGGCACCGGTAGTGACCACCCGGTCATCGGCACGAATCGATTCATCCGGTAGCAGCCACGCCCATTGGCTGTCCTGGAAGGCCACCTTGACGCGTTGTCGGCGGAATAGGCCGGGTTCGGCTTCGATGAACACGGTCGTGTAAATACCATCGGTGCTCAATGACGACAACGGTACGCGCAACGCATTGACCGCATTCGGATCGGCAACCTGCGCACGACCATACATTTCTGGCCGCAAACGCAAATCGCTGTTGTCGAGTTCGGCACGAATCTGCACACGTCGCATCTGCGCATCCAGAACCGGCGAAACACGCGTGACATTGGCTTTGAAGACCTGCCCCGGTAGGCTGTCAAAGGACACCAGAAGGACATCACCGACGCGAATGCCGCTGGCTGCCTGTTCCGGTGCATCAACCAACACCCAGAGATGGTTCAGATCCGTCACCACAAACAGGGGATCAGGTTGATCGGCTCTGATTTCACGACCAGGATTGACGTTGGCGGTGGCCACCACGCCGGCAACCGGCGCGCGCAGGGTCAGACGCTCACTCTCGGGGTCCGGCTTGCCATAAGGCACCAAGTTGGCGATGCGTAAATAGGCCCGGCGGGCTTCTGCGTCAGCAATACGGAAATCGCTTTCCGCCACTTCATAATCCCGGCGGGCAATGGCTTCACCTGCGAGCAGTTCTTTGGCCCGCGCAAAGGCAGCCCGTTTTCGTTTGGCATCGGCATCCGCTTTTTGCCAATCAGTCAGTGCGGTGCCGTAATCAGGTGAGTCAATGGTAACGAGGGCATCACCGGCTTCTACTCGATCACCCAGCTGGGCATGCAGCTGGACGACACGACCGCTCAGGGAAGGGCTAACCGGCGCCGTGCGGGTATCATCCATGGCAATCCGAGCCGGCACCGGAGCGCCGGTCGGCAGGGGTGACAGCGCTATCGGTTCGCTGCCGATAAAAGCCAGTTGCGGCGAACCTGCCTTGAAGCGGATTTCGTTCTGGTTAATTCTGAAGTTCGGAACATCCGGTGCGCCACCAATCGAGAGCCACAACACGATCCCCAGAAAAATCAGGAAGATGCCGGTGTACCAGACCTGATCCTTGAACTGATGCGACTCACGATAACGCGCTTTCCAGACAGGCAGGTTAGTTTTGAGATAGCTTTGGGGTCGAACCAGTAAGGGATCGTGGCGTACTCGATCAATGAAACGTCGGAGCCGCCCTGACACGGCATCGGAACGTAACCATTCCAGGCTTCCCGCAATCAGCAGATTCCAGGCGCGTTGTAGTTTGTTTCTGGGTTGGTTCATCATGGCTGGGCCCCGGGGAGGTCGGGTAGCTGACGGTCTTTATCCGGCATATTCACCGGTGTCAGCGATTGAACGGGGGAATCGTAAAGGGTCGGTTTGTTGCTGGCGACGGCCGTATCGGATACCACAGCCAGAATACGAATGGCACTTGCCGCCTTGGCTGCATCGGCGCGCGCGGTCACTGCATCGATTTCAGCAAGGCGCAAAGCCCGTTTGGCTTCCAGGTATTCGAAGGTGCTCATGGCACCACGTGCGTAGGCGATATCAGCAGCTTTGTCAGTGCGTTTGGCAGATTGCAGCGCCTGATCCTGCAGGCTACGCAAACGGGCATTGGCCTGATCCAGCTCCTGCAGATAGAGGAGAGATTCTGAACGGGCCGTTCGTTCGGTTTGCAGCATGGCAATTTCTGCCTGTGTCATTTCCGCCATGCTGCGGCGAATGTCGCCTTCAAAATCGTTTCCCGTAAACAGCGGAATTGCGATGCCGGCACCAACCGAGTTCACGACGGTCGGGTTGTTACGCTCGTACTGCAGGCCCACGGAAAAATCACGGGTTCGCTGAGCACGAGCCAATTCAACGGCCTGCTTGGCCGCTGATAACCGCGCTCGAGCTGCCTGGACGTCCGGTCGGCGCTCGGCCAGGCTACCCGTGAGTTTTTCGGCCTCCTGGTGCGACATCACCGCCGGCCATTCTCCGCGCGTCGCCATCCGCTCGCGCTGCATTTCAGCCCCAAGCAGGTTGGCCAATAGGGCGCTGGCGCGCACGCGATCACGCTGGGCCGATTGTGTTTCTGCCTGCAGGCGAGCATGGTCCGACTCGATCCGACCCAGATCAGCGCCTGATAGATCTCCCGTCTTGAAGCGTAAGCGTGCTTTTTCCAAAACGAGGTCGGCGTGGGCCATGTTGGATTCGGCGATCTGATAACGCTGTTCGGCCACACGGAGATCGAGCCAGGCACTGGCGACCCGGAACCGCTCCTGACGAATCGTATCGTGCATATCCCAGACCGTAGCCTGGCCGAGATCGGTGGCCTTGGCCAGGCGCAAATCCCGCTTGTTACCGCGTTCGAAGGGTTGGTCGATACGCACAATCGTATCCAGCGCATTCAGACGTGTGCCATATTGATACTGGGTCTTATCCACGCCGGAGGCATTCACCGACATCACGGCATTCGGGCGCGCACCCGCTGTAATCAAGTCGGCTTGGGCGCCATCTAGGGCGGCACGCGCATTCTGAATCTGCGCGTTATGCTTCAACGCCACATTTTCTGCTTCGAGATAACCAATGGAAACGGGCGCCAGAGGGCTGGCCAGCACCATCGATGCAGAGAACCACAGCAGACAGGCCGGCAGCAACTGGCTGAACCGGAGCGGGCGAGGTGGCATCGATGAATGCAGTTTTGGCATGGGCTTGCCATCATGCCTTAAGGTTTTCTTAAGGTCTACCCGCAGTGCATCA
This sequence comes from uncultured Dechloromonas sp., assembly GCA_964387485.1. Taxonomy (GTDB): domain Bacteria; phylum Pseudomonadota; class Gammaproteobacteria; order Burkholderiales; family Rhodocyclaceae; genus Fluviibacter. The sequence continues at coordinate 28,794 of CAYLWV010000007.1, forward strand.
AAACAGACTGAAAAGTTGGCGTTACTTATCTACTGATAGCAAACTGGCGACTTGCCGAGAAGCCATGCGACGATGATCATCTGAACCAGCAAGAGGGTCGTTTTCCGCAAAAGGACGTTCTATAAACAGAAAAATCGCGCGAGCCACATACTTTGCTTCATAAAGTGAAAATTCGCGAAATGTACCTGTTTTGTTGCTTGTGCTGACTTTTATTATCGTTGGAATGATCTCATCGGTATATGCATGAATATCGGCAAGCGTACTTACACGACCTAAAGCACGGCTTTCGTAATAGCGCACGATGGAAGGACCAACAATGTTGTTAATAGTGTCAATCGATAAGTTGACCATGTACTCAGCAAATTCCGTGGCAGTTTTGTTGACATCAAAGGTCTCGGCCTGAGTGCAGCAGGCTTTTATGTGCTTTTCTCGACCGTAAGCAATTGTGTGCAGGAAGACGTTCTCGACCTTCCCTAAGCGTTGCACCAGCGACCCTAAGGAATAGCCTGATACCTTGGAGAGTTGCCGGGCATTCAGGTTAGAGGAATCGCCAGATTCAACAATCCTCTCGGCAGCCTCAATCAGATTTTTAACAGCTTCTTGAGAGCGTGATTGTTTGGATTCTGCAAACTTGACGCCGATTTTCTTTAGAGAGTTCTCAGACATAGGGCACACGAATTAGAGGTTTGTTGTATTTAGCAATTGCGCCAACCCAAAAGACGCTTGAATGAATCAATCGAATACGTTTGCCTAGACGCAAGATCAAGTTGTTCACATTTTATCTTGAGTATTGACTCCAAGAGTGTGGATGGTTGAAGCTTAGTATGTCAACGGTCTTTCATGAAACATAAAGAATGATTTGCCGAGTGCTCTAGGAACTCATGATCGTTCGAGGATAACTAATGAATCAGTGTAAGCAATCCTTTGTGAATTTTAAGAATTTAATTTCAGTCAGCTTGATCCTAGTTGCTGTTGTAGTAAATACGTTTTCCGCGTCCGCTCAGTCAATTTCTCCTGGTCAGAGCTTAGGAAATGAACTGACAATTCGTAGCCTGCCGAACCTGCGTGACATTGGAGGTTACAAAACGATCCATGGTGACATTGTTCTCAAAGGAAAAACTTATCGGTCAAGTTCGCTTAATCCCTTGAGCGCAGAAGATATAGAAAAGCTGCGCACGATTGGTTTAAAAAACGATTACGATCTCAGAAGCCCGTTCGAAGTCGAAAAGCGTCCGGATGTTCTTGTGACGGATACCCGTTACACAGAGTTTGATGTCTTGGCATCCGCTAAAAATATTGTGTTACCCCATACGCTAATTGCCGGGCTATTGAAGAACCCCGCAGAGGAGTCTGCAAAACTTGGTGGCGCGCAAGGTGCCGAGCAAGTATTTATCAACTTATATCGAGATTTTGTTTCACTGCCCAGTGCTAACGAGGCTTATAGAAACCTATTCTTGTCTATGTCAGAAGCTTCAGCCACCCCTAATATTTTTCACTGTACCAATGGTAAAGACCGAACAGGTTGGGCGGCTGCAGCGCTCTTGACACTACTTGGCGTCCCCAAAGACAAAGTCTACGAAGATTTTCTGCTCAGCAATGACTATTTATTACCGCAGCACGAAAAAGAAATGGATTTTTTTGAATCGCAGGGCGGGGACCGCGGAATTCTCGTCGCTTTTTTCGGGGTTAAATCTGCCTACTTGGATGCGGCCTTTGGTGAAATGCACAAGCGATATGGATCCATTGAAGAGTACTTCGCTAAGGGACTCAACATAAATACCGAACAGCAGAATAGAATAAAAGAAATGTATCTTTCTTATAAATTGGTTGATTAGTACGCTATTAGTTTCTAGCAGGAACTCCATCAAGCAAACCAACCTCTTTATTTATATTCTTGCTCGACTCGGGTTTGAACAGGATTGTCTGGACCGCCCAACCAGGGTGGGTAGCGCCATTCACGACGATTAATCATGGTGTGCAGGCCTATCGTGAAGGCAATAGCGGCCAAGATCGACAAATAAACCGGTATGGGTGTCTCTTCGTAAAGATTGGCTAGATAAAGTAACCCAATGAGCACGATGGCGCCTGCAATGGCGGCCTCTTCAAAAATCTTGCCTCTAAAGTTGACCGGCTCACGATTAATGACAATGTCACGGAGGATGCCGCCTCCAGCAATGCTGGCGGCCGCGCAGAGTGGCACCCAAAGCATGTTCATATCGGCATTAATCGATACTATAGCCCCATAGATCGCAACGATTCCAAAACCGAAGTATGCGGGGAGATTAACCAAGCGGTGCAGTATCCGGTTTTTGCCTATTTCAGGCTTCCAGCTATTGATGAGGGTTATAGAAATCACCATGATCCCGACACAGATAGGGAGCGTTGGGTCAGCAATAAATTGGAGGGGTAAACGTTCACCGCCAATGAAGTAGTCCCGGATGACGCCACCACCCATGCAACTCAAGTAGGCAACCACGAGCCTGCCCCAAAGATCAAAGCCGTAATCAATCGCAATGAGCGTTCCCGCTAGGGCGTAAACCAGGAGTCCCAGAATGAAAAGCCAGTTCACCCAAGTGCTATTCCCCAGTGACTTCAGATAATGTCTGGTGGCAGGGGTTAGACCATCTTGGTGCTGGCTTTCATTCCAAATAGCGTGAGTCCAGATTCGTTGTTCCTCTGGAAGACTTTTCATCTGGTTCGGAAAATTTTTTTCGGTGGATGCAAGCACGCGCTGGAAATCATTCAGATTCAGCAACCCAATGTCAGGGGGTATCAGATCGAGAACCGATTCCAGCATGTTCTGCTGATGGAAATAATCGAGATTCGGGTCTTTTTGCAGAATTACGGTGAGCGCTTGTGCGCGTTCGTTTTTGACGTCACGCCAGCCCATGATGGTTGCTTCGACAAATTCAGATATTTTCTTCCTGAACGCCGGCGACTCCAGTCGGTCGCGCAGCACATAGAGTCCATCACCCAGATCACTGATGCCAAAATCCTTGGGCTTCAGAATCAACAAGTCTTTAGCACCCATCCCTGTTTCAACGGCAGTCCAATACCCGTTGAACACAACCCCGGACATGCAATCGGCGGTGCCATCCTTAATAGGCATCTGCCCTGGAGCGCGTGGAATATAGCGGGTAGTTCTATCGCCAGGATTGATTTTTTGAATCATGGCGTTAACCAGATCAGCATCTCCCCAGTTGGCCACGGCAATCCGTTTGCCGATGACATCCTTTGCCTCCATCAGATTGGGGCTTCCTTTGCAGATCAGCAGCATTGCTGTGTCTGAAAAGATCTGGGCAATATTGATAATGGGGGCACTTGCCGAGTTTCTCAGGAGTGCATCATTCAATTGCGATACGGCAACATCGACCTTGCCTGCCTGGAGTTCTTCTATCGGATTGATATTTCCGCCGCCTTCAATCAAGGTGACGTCGAGACCTCTTGATTCGTAGTACTCCTTGGCGTCGGCCATGTAAAAGCCGGCATAGCTCGCTTGATTCGCCCATCCCAATTGAACAGTGAGATCTTCAAGGGGGGCGGCCCAGGCAGAAATAGATCTCAGCCAGAGTGCGAAAAGTAACAACGCTTTTTTTAACATGACCTTCACCTGTGGGGGGGGGTTGTAGCTAAAAAGTGTTACCAACAAGCATTAAAGGACAACCAAACCTGTGAGCCGGAATGTGAATTTTTATTCACCATCAGTTTCGGTCGGTTTTATAACGACGACGAGCCCGCGCGAACGTTGGCTGTCATTGTCTAGGGTTTGAATAGACGATTGGAGTTCTTCAAGCGTTACCCAGAATGGTTGATACTTAAACTTTGCGACATCAAAAATTAGTACGCTATCTGAGTCTGAATCGTAGGCGACAACGGGAGAATAGTGACCGTCTCCTTCTTGTGAAAATATCTTACGGCTGAAGTTAACAATTAGTCGCTGGTTTGGATCGATTGATGACTGCTTGACCAGCGTGCGAAGGTTATCGATTGTTTGGTCGTCGCCCCAATAGATCTGGTTTGGAATCTTCAACTTCCATAGGAAATCAGAGACTTGTTGTAGCGTAAAGCCTCTTTTTGCAGCAGCATCGTATGTCCTTACCTGTGATGACTGTTCTGTAAACAGGTCACTTTGGGTAAAGTAGCCATAGCGTCTATATTTATTAGGAATCGGCCTCTTTACCCCCTGTAAGCTATTTAGCACAGCCGCGATGCTTGCTGGTGCACAAAAGCCAAGATTTTCTTGTGCATCTACATATGCAGACACCTGAAAATAGGGCAGATTAAAATCTGCCTTAAGTAGACGTTCTGAACCCAGCACCGTGTCTAAGTACAGAGGGTCTGCAAAGGCCGATGAACAGATCTGGATAAAAACCAGCGGCAACACGCTCCACCATCGACGTGCCCAAAGATTCCCACGGTTTTGCTTAAAGAAATCAGAGTAGTCCATATTCATAGAACTGAAGAAGCAAAAATTTAATTCTTCAGTTATGCCATTGCGCAGCGTTGGCTTTTTGCCAGACGTCACCCAGACCAGGTGCATATTGATCCAATGCTAGCGAAGCCTCGCTCGTGTTCAGTACGCCAGGCTCAAGTTTAAATAGCTGCTGAGAAAGCGTTTCTACTTGACCCCTGTGGTTACGCCGCAGAATATGTTCAGCGGTAAAGTCACGAGTATGTTTCAGTCCTGCCGTGCCTAGGAGATGAGCAACAGCATTAAGTGTATTGGCATGAAAATTTGCTACGCGTTGACCTTTATCCATTGGGTCTAAAGCATGTTGACGGTAGGGGTCTTGGGTGGCAATACCAGTAGGGCAGCGATCCGTATTACAGGAACGCGATTGGATGCAGCCAAGAGCAAACATAAATCCTCTGCCTGAGTTAACCCAGTCAGCGCCTAGCGCGCATGCGCGGAGAATGTCGAAAGCGGAAATGATTTTCCCCGCTGCACCAATTCGAACGTCACTACGAAGTCCTGCACCTTCAAGAGTTGCATGAACCAGCTGTAAAGCATCACGCATTGGCATACCAATATGATCGACATATTCTACTGGTGCTGCACCAGTACCGCCTTCGCTGCCATCGATGACCACGAAATCCGGCGTGACGCCTGATTCAAGCATCGCTTTAACAATGGCAAACCACTCGATGACATGGCCCACGCAAAGCTTAAAACCAATAGGTTTGCCCCCTGATAGCTTCCGTAAATCTTGAATAAAAGCCATTAAACCAAGCGGCGAATCAAAGGCTGTATGCGCTGCGGGTGAATGACAGTCTTTGCCAACAGGTATGCCGCGGGTTGTAGCGATCTCTGCCGTCACTTTACCGCCAGGCAGCAAACCACCACGACCGGGTTTTGCTCCCTGCGACATTTTAATTTCAATCATTTTAACTTGGTCGCGCTGTGCCACAGTCGCAAACTTTTCCGGATCAAATCGTCCTTCTGGTGTACGACAGCCAAAATAAGCGGTGCCAAGCTCCCAAATCAAATCGCCACCATACTTTTCGTGGTAGAGAGAAATAGAGCCTTCGCCTGTATCGTGAGCGAAACCGCCAATTTTTGCACCTTTATTCAAAGCCATAATGGCGTTAGCTGACAAAGATCCAAAACTCAACGCAGAGATATTTAACAAAGAAAGATCATAGGGTTGCCGACACTGAGAGTTGCCGACTCTAACTTTAAGACTATCAATAGGCGGGGGCGATAAGGGGTTGTTAGAATGATTCAACCACTCGTAGCCTTCGCGATACGGAGAATCAATCGAGCCAAAGGCCTGTGTATCTGCCTGGTTCTTAGAACGTTTATAAACCAGTTCACGTTGGTTACGAGAGAAGGGCAATGGATCCCGGTCGCCTTCAATCAGATACTGTCGTATTTCAGGACGGAAACTCTCAAATAGAAAACGCAGGTGCCCAGTTACGGGGTAGTTGCGGAGAATCGCACGCCGACTCTGGGTTAAATCATAAAAACCGAGCAAGGTTAGACCCAAAAAACTAAAAAAAACCAGCCACTCCAATGCGCTTTGATAGAACGAAACCGCTATTCCCTGCAATGAGGAGTGATCGATGGGAGGGAGCACAAGTTGGAATTCAGCTAAGTAAAAAAAGGTGACTACCACACAGGCCAGCCAGGGGATAAATCGACTAACGGATCTTATAATGTTCATGAGCCGATTCTAATGGCAAAAGCGCTAGAAGACATTGGCCTTTGGGGCTGGAAGTGTTCACATTTCCATAAACCGAGCCCCTCGAGAGACGTAACGCCGCTATTGAAAAATGACTGGGTGGCGTTGTAATGATTGCGCTCTCAAGATTCTTGCGTTCTATTTGAATTCAAAGTTGTCAACACGCTCAGAATATCTGTCTCGATTGTTCCAAGCCATTCAAATCCGATTTCAGTGACTGAAATGGATTTTTCCCATGCTGTGGCATTGTTATTTACGAACGATATGAGATTTTTCCCTTCAAGCCTTTGTAGGTTGTGGCTCACTTTTGAACCATTGCCAAATGTCTCTGCATACACAAGATCAATAAATCGAGTTGGCTTACCAAGGTGGTTTCGACTTGCCACATAGCCAAGCACAAATGCTAGTTCCAGACAGTCTTGCCCAACGGTTTGTCGAAGCACTTCAAGCGCTACATGGGTTTTGCTCATATTTTCAGCTTTTAGAACGATCACGGCAAGATCATATCTACAGTCTAAGTATTGCCACGGAAATAGTGTTCACATTTTCTCTTTGAGGTTTGACGTACTGAATAAGCAAACCTACTCTGACGCAGCTGTATGCAGTGCCTTAACCAGAGGGAAAGTTTAATGGAATACGTGATCGCCATCATAGGCGGCTTGATTGGTGGCTTTATGAACACCGTGGCATCCAGTGGCACCGCGGTCACTTTGCCATTGTTAGTTTTTATGGGTTTACCACCGGCAGTAGCTAATGCGACCAATCGTGTACCGGTTTTTTTGGGTTTTCTAATCTCATGTATTACCTTCATTCGTGCCGGCGTCATGAACTGGCAACTAGCGCTACGAGTAGTCACTCCATGTGCGGCAGGTGCTGTTATTGGGGCAATCATTGTTGACCGAATTCCAGCCGAGATTGTTAAAACCTTAATTGTTGTAGCGGTAGTGATCGCTCTTCTTTTACTACTAACTAACTTTAAAAAGGCTTTTGAAACAACCATTGATAAGTTACCCAGATATCGATGGCAAGAAGCAGTCTATCTTTTCTTTGTCGGCTTATGGATTGGTCTTATCGTACTTGATGGAGGCACCTATCTCCTGATGGTATTGATGTTGTCCATGCAGTTGCCATTGTTGAAAGCCAACGCGTACAAAAATATTGCTAGCCTATTTACCTCAGGCTTCTCACTGGTCGTGATGGCCATCGATGGCAAGGTTAACTGGAAAATTGGCGGCATTATGGCAATAGGTAGCATTCTCGGAGGCTACATTGGCGCAAAATTTTCTATGCACCCTCTGGCCAAAATCTGGACGTATCGTTTACTAGTTGTGATTATCTCTTTAGAGCTAGTACACATTGCGATCACCGATTGGTTGTGCATCGGCTTTTCTTAAAAATTTTAATCAAGCTCCTGTCAAAATCGTGTCCTCATGAGCATATGCAGGGCTACAGCAGCATAAAATCATCCGAGGCCCAGATGAGCAGGGATTTTAACGGGTGTAATATGCTTAAGTATCTCTGTTGCATGTGGAAATTGCCAATACCATCATCAGTTGTGATCACTATCAGGGTTTTCGCCAGCCCCTGAAATGTTGAGACAGCATAGCTCACTAGTACTTTTTCTGAATTCCTTTCAATTTTTCTCATCTTAAAATGCTTATTGATATTGCTACGATTATCGTTTTTGTGATTTTCATCCTTTATTTTTTGCGGGCTTTCACATCTGCAATAGGTTTTCCCTTGGGTTTAATCGTTGGAGTACTAATACTTTTAATTACATATGGTGGCTATGTATTGCTTGTGGGATCGGCAACAACTCTTTTTGATGCTGGCACTCCTTAATAGAAATCTAAGTTATCTGGGACTGCTGCAACACAAGCTACTTTGGGATCAATCTGCTTCTGGAAAAGCCAGATAAAACTGGTGTCATTTTCCGGAATCAGAGGGTATCCTGTAGCGGATCTATACCGCTACGACAGCCGATGAAGCCGAGCAACGTCTCGGTGAGTTTGAGGCCTTGCTCAAACTCTTTTATCTGGCCCTACGTAACATCAGCAAGAAATGGACTATGCCCATCAAACACTGGCA
>CAYLWV010000008.1:0-36194 GCA_964387485.1 uncultured Dechloromonas sp.
GAAGTTCTGTCGCAGATGATTCGTTTCTACGGTAATGCCATGCAATCCGTTCTGGGTCAGTATCTGGAAACGAACATGAAAGCCTTTGTGGATTTCCAGAAGAAGATGCAGGGCAGCAGCAACACCAGCGATAACTGGTCGCAGTTCCTGAACTTCCAGGGGCCGGCCATGCAGACCCTGATGTCGACCTATATGGATCAGAGTCAGAAGATGGTGCAGAACATGCAGACACAGATTCAGACACAGGCGCGCAATATGTTCCAGGGTTTCCCGAACAAGAGCTAATTCATGAGGCTCATGCGACAAAATGAAAGGCCCTGCGGGGCCTTTTTTCATAGGAAAAGAAGCGGGCGGGCAGGGCTAGGTTACTGTTGGTGGCGTGAGCCCAAGTGTGTCTAACGCTGGCGCAACGCGATATGCGCATTGATCAATGATGTAATCGCCTGTCGATAGGTATCGTGCTGCTGGCCGGAAAGAATAGCACGCAGGGTGCCGCGGGCGAAGGATAGTGTATCCAGCGCCATCAGCTCGGGATCCAGCCCGGATTTCAGACTGCCGTTGGCAGCAGCATCCCGGTAGATGCGAATAAACGAAGTCAGGATATCCGTGCAGGGCTCGGTAATGATCTGCAGGACTTCGTTGAATTCCTCGACGTATTCGCAGCGCAGCAGAATAATTTCAAAAGTTTCACGCGCCGCCGTGTCGTTGAGTAATGCCGAAAAGAGCGCATGGAGATAGGCGGCGAGGGCTTCCAGTGGTGCCTGTTCATTGCCATGCGCGAGCAATGACTGCAACTGATCGAACTCACTTGTGTAGGTTCGCTTGACTGCCAGAAAAAGCTCGGCCTTATTGGCAAAATGCCAGTACACCGCACCACGGGTGACATTGGCCGCTTTGGCCACCTTATCCAGCGTCGAACGATTCACTCCCTCGGCATGAAATACACGCCGCGCCGCATCAATGATCTGTGCGCGGGTGGCCAGTGCTTCTTCTTTGGTTTTGCGGGCCATGATGACGTGGGGGTGATTGCCAGGAAATTTTGCCAGAAATGGTGGAAACAGAATCAAATTCACCTGCAGTGTGCAAGGGTATTATAGGTCAATATACATACATGCGGAAATGTATATAATGGACAATTCTGCACAATAAGCATTGCCGGATTCTTTATGTCTGCTAAACCACCCCGTATCAAAGTCTGGTTGAACCAACGGCTGGAGTCTATGGCGCCTTACTGGCAGGGGCTGGCCGATCAACCGGCCTGCCGCAGCATCCATCAGTTCTGTCAGAATCAATGGCTTGAGCATCGCCGCAGAAGCGGGATCACACTCGGTGTTGTGATTCTGGCGATTGTTCTCTGGAATGCCTGGAGCTACTGGCAGAAGATGCCAAAAGCGCCGCCACCCATGCCGGTGAGCTTGCTGATAGCCGAACCAGTGACGGTGCCGAATGTGATCGAAGTCATGGCCCAGGCTGAGGGGGCCAAGGAAACCGAGGTGCGCGCCCGTGTCGGCGGTATTCTGGTCAAGCGCCTGTATGAAGAAGGGCAGCGTGTTGAGGCCGGTCAGCCCTTGTTCCAGATTGATCCAGACCCGTACCGCATCAAACTCGAAGAGGCTCAGGCACGTGCCACGCAGACGGTCCGCGAAGCCACGCGTCTGAAAAAACTGTATGCGCAACAGGCGGTGAGCCGTAAGGAAATGGATGATGCCGTTTCCGCCGATGAGATGGCCCAGGCCAACCTGAAGGCCGCGAAACTTAATCTGGAATGGTGCACGGTGACGGCACCGGTGGCCGGCGTGGCCGGTCGTGCCCAGCGCTCGGAAGGTAATCTGATGACCACCAGCAGCGACGGCAGCCTGCTCACCGTGATCCATCAGGTGAACCCGATCTGGATTCGTTTCGGTCTCTCCGATTCCGATACCGCGGGTTTGCCGGGTGGTCGTCTGGACCCCTCGGCAACAACAACGGTTGAAGTGATTCAGGCTGATGGCACGGTCTATCCGGAAAAGGGTGTCATCAATTTCCAGGCCTCGTATATCGATCCGAAACTGGGTACCCAGCAACTGCGTGCCACTCTGGCGAACCCGGAGGGTGTCCTGCTGCCCGGTCAGTTCCTCCGTGCCCGCATCAGTACTGGTGCGTTGGAAAACGTGTACCGCGTGCCTCAGGTCGCCGTAGTCCAGTCGGAAAAGGGTCATATGGTCTGGGTCATGGGTGAGGGCGGTAAAGTCGTCCCGACCCCAGTAAAGCCCGGCTTCTGGTTGGGTAAGGACTGGATCATTCTGAGCGGCCTGCAGCCCGGTATGCAAATCGTGACTGATAACATCATCAAGATCCGCCCCGGTGCCGTGGTTATGCCTGCACCTGCCGCTGCAGCACCCGCCGCGCCGGCTGGCAAATAAGGAACGCTGATCGTGTTTTCCCGTTTCTTTATTCACCGGCCGATCTTTGCAACGGTGATCTCCATTGTGATCGTGCTGGCCGGTTTGGCCGCTGGTCGTGTGCTGCCGATTTCACATTATCCGGAAATTGCACCGCCCACCGTCATTGTCTCGGCAACCTACCCAGGAGCATCGACCGAAACGCTGATTCGTACCGTTGCCGGACCCATTGAAGAGCAGTTGTCCGGCGTCGAGAATCTGCTGTACTTCAGCTCGACGGCCGCGTCGAACGGTGCCCTCACGGTAACGGCCACCTTTGAGGTGGGCACCAACATCGATATGGCGACGGTGAACGTCAATAACCGCGTCAAGATTGCCGAGCCGCGCCTGCCGGATGTGGTGCGCCAGTTCGGTGTCACGGTTCAGAAGCGATCCAACGATATTCTGCTCGTGTCGACCGTGACCTCGCCGGACAACAGCCGCTCGGCGTTGTTCCTGTCGAACTATGTGCTCATCAATATTCTGGATGAACTGAAGCGTCTGCCCGGGGTGGGGGATGCACAGATTTTCGGCGCCAAGGATTACTCCATGCGCATCTGGTTGCGCCCGGACAAAATGGCGCAACTGGGTATTACGACCAGTGATATCGCTGCCGCCATTAACGCGCAGAACAAGCAGAACGTGGCGGGCAAGATCGGTCAGGAACCGGCCATTGAAGGCCAGCAGCTCACTTATACCGTGACGGCCAAAGGCCGCCTGGCGACACCGGAAGCCTTTGGTGATATTGTGATTCGCTCACAGGGGCCGGCCGGCACACTGCGGCTGAAGGATGTGGCGCGCATTGAGCTGGGTGCTGCCAACTATGATGCCAATACGCGCCTGCTGGGTAATCCGGTAGCCAGCATCGGGATCTTTCTGCAGTCCGGCGCCAACGCACTGGAAACGGCAGACCGGGTGCGTGCCAAGATGGAAGAGCTCAAGAAGCGCTTTCCGGATGGCGTGGATTATGTGATCCCGTTCGATACCACGCGCTTCGTCAATGCCTCGATTCGTGAAGTTGTGAAGACGCTCTTCGAAGCCATGCTGTTGGTGGCAATCGTGGTGTTTGTGTTCCTGCAGAACTGGCGGGCAACGCTAATTCCTTTGCTGGCCGTTCCCGTATCGCTGATCGGTACCTTTGCAGGCTTGTGGGTGTTCGGTTTCTCTATCAACACGCTGACCCTGTTTGCCATGGTGTTGGCCATCGGTATCGTTGTGGATGACGCCATCGTGGTGCTGGAAAACGTGGAACGCCTGATGCATGAGCGTCGCTTGCCGCCTAAACAGGCCGCAGTCGAAGCGATGAAGGAGGTGTCCGGTGCGGTTGTAGCGATTGTGCTCGTGCTGAGCGCTGTTTTTATCCCTGTTGCTTTCCTGGGTGGTATTGCCGGCAAGCTCTACCAGCAGTTCGCCGTTACGGTGGCGATAGCTGTGGCGCTCTCCGGTCTGGTGGCCTTAACGTTGACCCCTGCGCTGTGTGGCGTGCTACTTCGCACAAAACATGAGGAACCGCCCGAGGCCTTCAAGCCCTTTAATGAAGGCTTCCAGAAACTGACAGATCGTTATCTGGATCTCGTCCGTAAAACACTCGATCATCGCCGTATCGGCGTCGCCGTGTTTGGCGCGGTCATCGTCGGCTGTCTGTTGTTGTTCCGCCTGGTGCCGGGTGGTTTTGTGCCGCCCGAAGATCAAGGCTATCTGATCAGCGCACTGATGCTGCCGGATGGCGCCAGCATGCAACGTACCGAGCAGGCTGGCCAAAAATTCCAGGAAGCCGTGGTTAAAAACCCGGCCGTCGATAAAGTATTCGTTATTGCCGGTAACGACATTGTCGGTGGCGGCATGCGCGCCAATGCAGGCACCGTCTTCATTCCGCTGAAAGACTGGTCGGTACGTGAGACCGATGCCGGCTCGCTGGCCAAAATGTTTACCGGCCTGGGGATGACGCTACGCGATGGCATGGCGCTGGTCTTCAACCCGCCGGCCATCCGCGGTATCGGTTCGGCCGGTGGTTTCGAGTTCTATGTTCAGGCACGTAATAATCCTTCGGTGACGGATCTGGCCAAGGTGTCTGGTGGTCTGATTGAGGCACTCAAGCAGCAGCCGGAACTGACCGGGATCAACACCTTTTTCCGGCCGACATCACCCCAGTTGTACGTGGAGGTCGATGAGGCCAAGGCCATCTCGCTGGGGATTGCGGTCGCCGATGTGTACCAGAGTCTGCAGGCCACCATGGGCAGTCTGTACGTGAATGACTTCAACCTGAGTGGACGTACCTACCGGGTACAGATGCAAGCCGATGCGCCGTATCGAACACGTCCCAACGATCTAGGCCAGATCTACGTGCGGGCAGACAATGGGTCCATGGTGCCGGTCTCGGCACTGATCAAGACCACCTCACTGGTGGGGCCGGAACAGCTGGAACGCTTTAACGGCTATCTCTCGGCCAAGATTCTGGGCAACGGTCAACCGGGCGTGAGCTCCGGGGATGCCATCAAAATTGTGAATGAGGTTGCGCAGGCGAACCTCCCACCGGGTTATGAGCTGGCCTGGTCAGGGCAAGCCTATCAGCAGATTCGGGCGGGTAATACCTCCGGTATCGCGTTTGTCTTTGGCATCGTCATGGTCTTCCTGATTCTGGCGGCACAATACGAGCGCTGGTCTTTGCCGCTGGCCGTCATTCTCGGTGTGCCGTTTGCACTGTTCGGTGCATTGCTGGCTGTGTTTCTGCGCAGCATGCCGAACGACATCTACTTCCAGATCGGTCTGGTAGTACTGGTGGGTCTGTCGGCCAAGAATGCGATTCTGATCGTGGAATTTGCGGCGCAGAAACGGGCCGAGGGCATGAGTGTTTACGATGCCGCTATGCAGGCAGCACGGTTGCGCTTCCGCCCGATCGTGATGACCTCCCTGGCCTTCATTCTCGGCGTCTTCCCCCTGGTGATTTCCAGCGGTGCCGGGTCGGCAGCGCGTCGTTCGATGGGAACGGGGGTGTTTGGCGGCATGCTGGCTGCAACGTTTATCGCCACGATTTTCATCCCGATGTTTTTCATGTGGTTGTCGGGGCGCAAGCAGAAGCGGGATCTCTTCCCGGGTGAGGCAACATCAACTGGCGAAGCGGCAGCCGAGGAGCGTACCCATGACTAAGCGGTGCATTCATCCCATGATGAAGCTGTCGGCCTCGCTGCTGGTGGCCATGTTGGCCGCCGGTTGTACCGTCGGCCCGGATTATGAACGTCCGAAGATGGATCTGCCGGGACACTACAACGCCGATGTGCCGCAGTCTTCGGCAAGCGATGCGACTCAGTCACAAGTCGAATCCAAGGCAACAGTGGCCATCATTGCAAACTGGTGGACGCTGTTCAATGACCCGGAGCTGAACCGGTTGGAGTCACTGGCGCTGACCAATAACGCCGATCTGCAGATGGCTGTAGCCCGTATCGCCCAGGCCCAGGGCCTCGCGCTACAGGCCGGTTCGGCGCAGTATCCGAGTCTCTCGCTCGAGGGCAGCGGTACCCGTGCCTCGCAGGGTGCTGCGGCTTCGGCCAGCGGTATTGATTATCTGGATAACAACTATCAGGGCTCGGCTGGTTTCTCTTACGAGATCGATCTCTGGGGCAAGGTGCGCCGTTCGGTCGAGTCAGCGGATGCCCAGCTCAAAGCCAGTGTCTTTGATCGCGATAGTGTCCGTCTGGTGCTTGAGGGTAGCGTTGCCAAGGCCTACATGAACCTGCGGGCGCTGGATGCACAGATTAAGGTTACGCAACATTCCATTCACACGCGTCGGGAGACGCTGCGTATTGCGCAGGCCAAGTTGGCCGGCGGGTTGGTGTCGCCACTCGATATCAATCAGGCCACGGCCACCCTGGCCAGTCTGCAGGCCACGCAGTCCGAACTGATTCGTCAGCGCGCGATTGTGCAGAACCAGTTGGCTGTTCTGACCGGTGTGCTGGATCTCAAAATTCCTGCGACCGGGCTCGATGGTCTGCCGGTGCCGCCGGTGCCACCGGCGGGTGTGCCGTCGGCACTGCTCGAAGGCCGCCCCGACATCCGCAAAGCCGAAGAACAGCTAGTATCGGCCAATGCCCAGATCGGCGTTGCCAAGGCCAATTTCTTTCCATCGTTTTCACTGACCGGCCTGTACGGTGCCCAGAGCGTGGGGTTTACCAATTTCCTGTCGGCTGGTGGTTCCGTCTGGGCAGCCACGATGGGCGTGACCCAACCGCTGTTCACCGGTTGGTTACTGACCGGGCAACTGGATACGGCCAAGGGTAAGCAACAGGAAGCCCTGGCCAATTACATCCGTACCGTGCGGACCGCCTTTGCCGAAGTCGGGGATTCGATGACCTCGGTCCAGCAGACCCAGGAAAGCGAAGCGCATCTTTCGTTGCAGGTTGAGGCATCGACGAAGGCGCAGCAGATCGCCATTCTTCGCTATGAGGCCGGTTACGTGGATTATCTGACGGTGCTGGAAGCGCAGCGGGTTGCTAACGAAGCCAGTCTGGCCTATGCCCGCAACCGGGGCAGCCGTCTGCAGGCCAGTGTGGATCTGTTCCGCTCGCTGGGCGGTGGCTGGCAGCCGGAAATTAAACGATAAAACCCAGGGGTTGGTAAAATGCCGCCCATGACTAAGAAAACACAGACACCCAAGGTTGGCATGGTCAGCCTAGGTTGCCCCAAAGCGGCATCCGATAGTGAAGGTATTCTGACCCGACTGCGGGCAGAGGGTTATGACATCGTTGGCGATTACGCCGGTGCCGACCTGGTGGTGGTGAATACCTGCGGGTTTATTGACTCGGCCGTAGAAGAATCGCTGGACGCTATTGGTGAAGCGTTACGCGAAAACGGCAAGGTGATTGTGACCGGTTGCCTCGGCGCCCGCGAAGGTGTGGTCGAATCCGCTCACCCCGATGTGCTGGCTGTGACTGGGCCGCATGCATTGGATGAAGTGATGACCATCGTGCACGAACATCTGCCGATGCCGCATGACCCCTATACCGATTTGGTGCCGCCGCAGGGTGTACGCTTGACGCCCAAACATTACGCCTATCTGAAAATCTCGGAAGGCTGTAATCATCGCTGCACCTTCTGCATCATCCCATCATTGCGTGGCGATCTCGAATCGCGCCCAATCGGTGATGTGCTCAAGGAAGCTGAAACGCTGGCCAAGGCCGGCGTCAAGGAAGTTTTAGTGATTTCCCAGGATACTAGTGCCTACGGCGTTGATGTCAAATACCGCACCGGGTTCTGGGAGGGGCGTCCGGTCAAGACTCAACTGCATGCTCTGTGTGAAGCGCTGGGCGAGATGGGGATCTGGGTGCGTTTGCATTATGTGTATCCGTACCCGAGCGTTGACGACATTATTCCGCTCATGGCGCAGGGCAAGATCCTGCCTTATCTGGATATTCCATTCCAGCATGCCAGCCCGCGCATCCTCAAAGCCATGAAGCGTCCGGCCTCGTCGGAGAATGTGCTGAAGCGTATCAAGGCCTGGCGTGAGATTTGTCCGGAGCTGGTGATCCGTTCTACCTTCATTACCGGTTTCCCCGGTGAGACCGAAGATGATTTCCAGGAGTTGCTCAGCTTCCTCGAAGCCGCCCAGCTGGATCGGGTGGGGGCATTTGCCTACTCGCCGGTAGAAGGGGCAACCGCTAACGAACTCGATGGTGCCGTGCCGGAAGAAGAGCGCGAATCGCGCCGCATGCGCCTGATGCAGTTTCAGGCCGATATCTCGGCCGAAAAGCTGGCACAGCGGATCGGCAACGAAGAAGTGATCGTCATTGACGAGGTTGATGAGGAAGGTGCGATTGGGCGTAGCTGGCGTGAGGCCCCGGATATCGATGGCGTGATCCACGTCATGGGCTTTACCGACTGCGCACCGGGTGATCGTATTGCCGTACGCATTGTCGATGCTGACGAACATGATCTCTATGCCGAACCCATGCCTTCGGCGTCGGTCAATTAAGCCGAAGCAGGCAAGCGACTTATGCGCCTGATCGAACAACTGCAGGATGCCCTCGGTGCCGATCAGGTTCTGACATTGCCTGAAGCCCAGGGGCCTTATCTGGCAGACTGGCGCGGCCGTTATCAGGGCAGAGCGCAGGCCGTGGTGCTACCGCAAACGACCAAGGCCGTTGCACAGGTCGTGCGCTTGTGTGTTGCCGCTCAGGTGCCTATAGTGCCGCAGGGCGGCAATACCGGCCTGTGTGGTGGTGCAACGCCCGATGAATCGGGCAATGCAGTCGTCGTGTCAATGACACGACTCAATCGTATCCGTGCAATCGATGCTACCAATTTCAGCATCACGGCCGAGGCCGGGGTGACGCTGGATGCATTAAAGACAGCCACAGAATCGGTTAATCGTCTGTATCCGCTCACGCTCGGCGCCGGACATCTCACCACCCTGGGCGGTACGCTGGCCACGAACGCAGGTGGTCTGCAGGTGCTACGTTATGGCATGACCCGCGACCTGTGTCTGGGGCTAGAAGTGGTGCTGCCGGATGGGCGTATCTGGTCCAAGTTATCCGGCTTGCGTAAAGACAATACCGGGTACGATCTCAAGCAACTGTTTATCGGTGCGGAGGGCACGCTGGGGTTGATCACGGCCGCCACCATGAAGCTCTATCCGCTGCCAGCGGCGCGCGCGTTGATCTGGCTCGATCTGCCGGATGTCACCCAGGCTATCGCGGCGCATGCCTTGGCTCAGAACGTGTTCGCAGGTGCACAAACAGCCGCTGAACTGATGTCACCGGTGACCCTGTCGCTGGTGCGTAAACATTTACCCGAAGCGACCTTGCCGGCATCTGTTGAGGGCGACGGTTGGCCTAGGGGGTGGGCATTGATGCTTGAAGTCTCGGCGCATGATGCCGAGTTTCTACAGGCGCTATTGCAGGCCTGGTGTCGTGCCTGTGAGGGTGCCGGACAGCCGGTCGGCTACCTGTTGACCTCGGCTGCTGATCAGGCCGCCATCTGGGCCATTCGCAAAGGCCTGGCGGAATCCCAGAAGCGGGAAGGCGTCTCGATCAAACACGACGTGGGTCTACCCATTTCGCAGATACCACAGTTTCTGTCGGAAGCCTCGGCTGCGCTCGAATCCCGTTTTCCCGGTGTGCGCATTGTGGCCTTTGGCCATGTCGGTGATGGCAATCTGCACTTCAACCTGTCGTTTGCCGATCCGGCGCAGAATGCGGCCTTGATCGCGCAGAGTCAGGCAGCCAACGCCGTGGTGTATGACGTCGTCAGCCGACTGGGTGGTTCGATTGCGGCCGAGCATGGTATCGGTCAGCTCAAACCGGCCTGGCTGGCACAGCATGCCCCGGCCGGTAGCATGGCGCTGATGCAGCAGATCAAGACAGCACTGGACCCGCAGGGACTCATGAATCCCGGTAAGGTCCTGCGCTAATTCGGTTTATCGGGTGCAGTGATCAGTGCAGGGTTTGCCCTGCGCTTTGGCTGAACAGTGCGGCGATCTCATCAGCATTGAAGCGGTATTCCAGATTGCTCAGATCGTCATGAATGACGACCTCCCCATGCTCCTGGAGAATCGATGTCACCTCGGCCTGGCCCAGGCCACGCAGCATATTGCGCACCTTGTCCCAGTCTCGTTCTCCGGCGTGGTGTACTGCCTGGCCCGGGGCCAGACTGATCAGCTCTTCCGGGAAGAGGCGGGTCAGTAAATCAGCCGGATCAAGTGAGAGCAGTTCGGTGCGCGTGAGTGTGCCAAACAGATGGCAGACACGGTTCCAGCCATCGGCATCGGCCTCATCGGCGCCGGGCATGGTCTGCAGAAAGAGGCCTGCCGCCTGCTCGCCGTTGGCCGTGAGCATGAGCGCCGTCGGTTGCTGCTCCGACTGTACCAGATAATGGGTAAAGGCCTCGGCAAGGGTTTTGCCGACCAGGGGTACGTGGCTCTGCCACGGCGTGCTGAATTGATGCGCGTCCAGTGTCATGACCAGGCGGCTTTCTTCGCCGCTGTCGGTCTGGTTGAGGCACTCGGTCGCCGGGTCCATGAGCGAGGCCAGATGTTCCGGTCGCCATTGCGCCGTGCCGCGCAATCCCAGTTGATCCGTGCAATCCATCACCAGTAGGCTGATGGCACCCGGATCCCGTGTCTGAAACGTCAGGCGACCCGGGTGCTTGAGCTGGCCGGCCATCAATGTGGTGATGGATGCCATTTCGCCCAGCAGTCGGCCCACGGCAGCCGGGTAGTTCCGGCCCTGGCACAGCGCACGATAACTGTCATCCAGGTGCACCCAGGCGCCACGGATCGAGAGTTCGGGAAAATGAAAACGGACGAAGCGATCAGTTTCGCGCATTAGAGAGCCTTGAGATGTTGTTGATAGCGGGCGGCGTTCTGGACGTACTTTGTGGCACTGTTCATGAGACGTGCGACTTCCTCGTCGGTGAGTTCGCGCACCACTTTGCCCGGCGTGCCCATGATGAGCGAGCGGGGCGGGTAGACCTTGCGTTCGGGAATCAGCGTGCCGGCGCCCACCAGGCAGTGTTCGCCGATCACGGCGTGATTTAGGATCGTGGTTCCGATGCCGATCAGGCTGCCGCGGCCGATACGGCAACCATGCAGCATGACCTGATGGCCAATCGTGACATCTTCCTCCAGGATGAGCGGGGCGCCCGGATCGGTGTGAAAGACACAGCCATCCTGCACGTTACTGCGCGCACCGATGGTAATGGGTTCGTTATCCCCGCGTAGCACGGCATGCCACCAGACCGAGCTCTCTGCTTCGCAATGAATGCTGCCAATCAGCACTGCGGTCGGTGCGACCCAGGCCGTCGGGTCAATCTGTGGAATCCGGTCTTCCAGTTGATAGCAGCTCATGCGCTTGGTTTCCAGTAAAATGGGCAGTGCAGCATTTTATGCTGATCCTTCAGCCACATAAAGCCACAATGACGCAAATTCAAGTCCAGCCTCGATACGATCTCCATTGCCATTCCACGGCATCGGATGGGATGCTGCCGCCGGCCGCCGTGGTGGCGCGGGCGCACGCCAACGGGGTGACGACCCTGGCGCTGACCGATCACGATGGTTTGTCAGGACTGCCGGCGGCGGCTGAAGCGGCCGAAGCCCTGGGGTTGACCCTGGTCCCCGGTACGGAAATCTCGGTCGAATGGGCCGATCATTCCGTCCATATCGTCGGCCTCATGGTGGACTCACAGAATCCGGTACTGGTGCAGGGGCTGAATGGTATCCGTGATGGCCGTGCCAATCGTGCCGGCCGCATTGCCGCCGAATTGGAGAAGATCGGCTTTAACGGGATTCTGGAACGCACCATGACCTACGTCGGTAACCCCGAACTGGTGTCGCGGGCGCACTTTGCCCGCGCATTGGTGGAGATGGGGGCCTGCCGTGAGGTGAAACAAGTTTTTGACCGATACCTGACGCCGGGTAAGCCGGGTTATGTCGCCCATCCGTGGCCGAGTCTGGAAGAAGCGCTGGGTTGGATTCATCAGGCCGGGGGGGTGGCGGTGATTGCGCACCCCGGGCGTTACCGTATGTCTAACAAAGCGTTAGGCCAGCTTTTTGAAGTCTTTCGTGATCTTGGCGGCGAGGCCATCGAGGTCGCGTCTGGTAGCCACACGCCCGAGCAGGTGGCGCATTTCGGTCGCCAGGCACGTCACTATGCCTTTATGGGCTCTCAGGGTTCGGATTTTCACGGGCCTGATGAAAGCTATGTCGATCTGGGTCGGTCATTAACGCTGCCGGATGGTGTCGTTCCCGTTTGGGAATCCTGGAATAACAGGTAGATAGGAATTAACCGTGACGCAGTACTTTAATATACATCCCGAGAACCCCCAGCAGCGTCTGCTGGATCAGACGGCGGCGATGTTGCGTCAGGGTGCCGTCGTCGCCTTGCCGACCGATTCCTGCTATTCGCTGGCCTGTCATCTGGGAGATGCGACCGCGCTCGACAAGATCCGTAAAATCCGCGGCATTGATGACCATCATCTGATGACACTCATGTGCCGCGATCTCTCGGACATTGGTCAGTACGCCCGGGTGGATAACGCCCAGTACCGCTTGCTCAAGCTGGCCACGCCGGGAGCCTATACCTTTGTGCTGGAAGGCACTAAGGAGCTGCCACGCCGGATTCTGCATCCCAAGCGTAAAACCCTGGGTTTGCGTATTCCCGATAACCGCATCATGCAGGGCGTGCTGGAGGCCTTGGGTGAACCCTTGCTGACGACGACGCTCACGCTGCCTGGCGATGAAGAGCCTCTCAGCGACGGCTGGTCGATCAAGGAACGCCTGTCATCCCAGCTAGATCTGGTGGTGGAGGGCGGCTGGTGCGGCACCGAGCCCACTACGGTGATTGATCTGTGTGAAATGCCACCCACCGTCATGCGGGTCGGTCACGGCCCGCTCGCACCTCTGGGGCTAGGCTGATGCGCATGGCGGCACAGCGGGTTGGCTCTGTTAGAATCGCGGGCTGAACGGACTTGCTATGAATATTGATATTGCCCTGCTGGCCATTGCGGCCTTACCGATGATTTTTGCCATTACGCTGCATGAAGCGGCCCATGGCTATGTGGCGCGCTATTTTGGCGACCCCACGGCATACCAGTTGGGCCGTATCAGCCTCAACCCGATGCGCCATATCGATCTGGTGGGCACGATCCTTGTGCCGGCGGCCACGCTGTTGTTCGGCGGCATTCTGTTTGGCTGGGCCAAACCGGTGCCCGTGGATTACAGCCGTTTGCGTCATCCGCGTGAAGACATGCGCTGGGTTGCGCTTGCCGGGCCCGGCGTTAACCTGGCGATGGCTTTCGGCTGGGCGATTCTGCTGAAGGTCGGCCTGTCGACCAATACCTATTTCAGCGTGCCGCTCGAAGAGATGTCGCGTATCGGTATCTCCATCAACCTGATGCTGATGGCCATTAACCTGGTACCGATTCTGCCGCTGGATGGCGGCCGCGTATTGTTCAGCCTGTTGCCGCCAGCGGCCGCCCAGAGTTATGGCCGCAGCGAACCCTATGGTCTGCCGATTCTGTTACTGCTGCTCGTAACGGGTCTGCTGGGAGTTATTGTCCTGCCGCTTATCCAGCTGGCGGGTAGCCTCATTTCAACGATTTTTTTCCTCTGAGTTTCTGATGTCAGCTGAACGCGTACTTTCCGGCATGCGCCCCACGGGGAGCCTGCACCTGGGGCATTATCACGGCGTCCTGGAAAACTGGGTCCGTCTGCAGGATAACTACGAATGTCTGTTCTTCGTTGCTGACTGGCATGCCCTGACGACCCATTACGATGCGCCGCAGAACATTGCCCAGGCCGGACGGGATATGGTCATCGACTGGCTGGCCGCCGGCCTGGATCCGGAAAAGTCCATCATTTTCCAGCAGTCGCAAGTACTGCAACACGCTGAGTTGCATCTGCTGCTGTCCATGATGACACCGTTGGGCTGGCTGGAGCGCGTACCCACCTACAAGGATCAGCAGGAAAAGCTGTCGCATAAAGATCTGTCGACCTATGGCTTCCTGGGTTATCCGCTGCTGCAATCGGCCGATATTCTGGTATACGACGCCAAGCACGTGCCGGTGGGTGAAGATCAGGTACCGCACATCGAACTGACGCGTGAAGTCGCCCGTCGCTTCAATCACCTCTATGGCCGCACACCGGATTTCGAGCAGGAAGTGATTGCCGCCCTCAAGAAACTGGGCCCGACCGCCAAGCCTTACAAGGAGCTGCGTCAGCGTTACCAGCAGCAGGGTGAGCGAGAAGTGCTGGCTCAGGCCGAAGCCTTCCTGGCCGGCGCCGATTTGCTCAATGCCAGCGACAAGGAATCGTTGTGGGGCTGGTTGGTCGGCTCGGGTAAAGCCATTCTGGTGGAACCCGCTGCGTTGCTAACCAAGGCCTCCAAAATGCCGGGACTGGACGGTCAGAAAATGTCCAAATCCTATAACAACACCATCAGCCTGCGTGAGGCGCCGGAAGATGTGGCCAAGAAGCTGAAAGCCATGCCTACCGATCCTGCCCGCGTGCGCCGTACCGATGTGGGTAATCCCAAAAACTGCCCGGTCTGGCAGCTGCACGAGGTGTACAGCGACGATGCCAAAAAGCAGTGGGTGACCGAGGGTTGTACTTCGGCCGGTATCGGCTGTATCGATTGCAAGAACGCTGTGGCCGAAGGCATCAATACTGTGCTGGCGCCGATGCGTGCGCGTGCGGCTGAACTCGCAGCCGAGCCGGAGAAGATCGACCGCATTCTGCGTGACGGTGCCGAGCGTGCCCGTGCGCTGGCCGATCAAACCATGTCGCGTGTTCGTGCGGTCATGGGTTTGACGGGCTGATAGGTCAATTGATGTCGATCGAATCGCAGCAACCTGAAGAGCCGATGTTGCCGCCGGATCAGCCCGCAGCCAGTGAAGAGGCGTCTACCGAAACGCCCTACGAACAGGCGATTCAGGTGATGGTGGAAAATGGCGAAACGCGGGTCATGCTGTATGGTCAACCGATTGTCGACCTGCCGCAGGATCTGTATATCCCGCCGGATGCTTTGTCGGTCATGCTCGATGCCTTCGAAGGGCCGCTCGATCTTCTGCTGTATCTGATCCGTAAAGCCAACGTCGATATCCTCGATATTCCGATGGCAACTTTGACGGTTCAGTATCTGGATTACGTCGAAGCTATGCGCTCGGAGAATCTGGAACTGGCGGCCGAATACCTGGTCATGGCGGCCATGCTGATTGAAATCAAATCACGTATGCTGTTGCCGCGCCCCAAGGCCGAGTTCGAAGAAGAAACCGAAGATCCGCGTGCCGAGCTGGTGCGTCGGCTCATTGAATACGAACAGATGAAGCTGGCCGCCCGCGAGATCGACGAACTGCCCAAGGCTGAAGTTGATTTCCAGTGGCTGAATGTGTGGGTCGACAAGGAAGCCGTGGTCCGTCATCCCGACGTTTCGGCTGATGATCTGCATGCTGCCTGGCTGGCCGTTGTCCGCCAGGCCAAGCTGCATACGCATCACAAGATTGCCCGTGAAGAGCTGTCCGTCCGTGAACACATGGGGCTGATTCTGCGTACCCTGCGCACCAGGGACGGCTACACCGAATTTGTCGAACTGTTTGATGTCAGCGGCGGAGTGCCGGTGGTTGTGGTCAACTTCATTGCCTTGCTTGAGCTGTGCAAGGAGCATCTGCTGGAAATGACGCAGACTGCGCCGTTTGCACCGATTTACGTACGTCTGCCGACCGATGTGCCCGAACAGTCGATGTTCGAGGCGCCGCAGGCCTTTGATGAAACAGAGGAGGGTGAGGATGTCTGAAGAACAGCGTTCCCTGACCGAACTGGTTGAAACTACCGAGGGTATTGTCACCTCGGGCCCCGTCATGGATGTGGCGGATCTGGCCTGCATCGTTGAGGCAGCGCTGCTGGCCTCGACCGGTCCGCTGGACATGGTGCATCTGCGCCGCCTGTTTGACGACACCGTTGCCGCTGACGAAATTCTCCAGGCGATCGCGCATCTGCAACAACGCTGGCAGAATCGCGGCTGTGAGCTGCTGGAGCTGGCCGACGGCTGGCGTTTCCGCACCCATGCCAACATCCAGCCGCATCTGGATCGCCTGAATCCGGAAAAACCACCGCGCTATTCCCGCGCCGTGATGGAAACGCTGGCCATCATTGCCTACCGTCAACCGGTAACGCGTGGGGATATCGAAGATATTCGCGGGGTGACTGTGGCAACACAGGTCATCCGTACACTGGAGGAGCGGGGCTGGATCGATACCGTCGGTCACCGCGAAACGCCGGGCCGCCCGGCACTGTATGCGACCACGCGTCAGTTCCTGGATGATCTGGGTCTGCGCAGTCTGACCGAACTTCCACCCCTTGAAACCATGCAGGGCGCCCTTGAAGGTCTGCCCGGAGCCTGAATCTGATGTCTGCACCTCATAAACCCGCCGCGCCCCGCAAGATCGCTGGCAAACCTACTCCGGGCAAAGCTGCTGCGCGTCCGCCAGCGCCTCGCGCCCGAAAGCCTGTGGCAAAACCCGTCGTGCAGCCCGAGCTGCAGGATGAATTCGACAACGATAGTGACGACTTTTACGGTGAAGAAGAGTTTTCCCAGGCGCCAGCGCGCAAGGCCTCGGCCGATGCCGGTGAGCGCTTGCAGAAGCTGCTCGCCCAATCGGGCCTGGGTGGCCGTCGTGAAATGGAAGAGTGGATTGCCGCCGGCCGCGTTCAGGTGAACGGGGAGCCTGCGACGCTGGGACAGCGTGTTCTGCCGGGTGATCGCGTTAAGGTCAATGGTCGTCTGGTGAACCTGCATGGCGCATCGCGTGCGCCGCAGGTGCTGCTGTACCACAAGCCTGAAGGTGAAATCGTGTCGCGTAGCGACCCGGCGGGCAGGCCCAATGTGTTTACCAATCTGCCGCGCGTGCGCGGTGGCAAGTGGATCGCCGTTGGCCGTCTGGATTTCAACACCAGCGGTCTGCTGCTGTTCACGACCTCGGGTGCGCTGGCCAATGCCCTGATGCACCCGCGTCATGAAATGATGCGTGAATACGCGGTGCGCGTTCTGGGGCCGATGGATGAAGACGCCAAGGCTCAGCTGAAGAAGGGTGTCGAGCTGGAAGACGGGCCGGCCGCGCTGAAAAGCATCGAAGATGCGGGTGGTGAGGGTGCCAACCAGTGGTACCGCGTCACCATTACCGAAGGTCGTAACCGGGAAGTCCGCCGCCTGTTTGAAGCGGTTGGCCGTACCGTCAGCCGCCTCATCCGCGTGCGTTATGGCCCGTTCATTCTGCCGCCGCGCCTCAAGCGTGGCCACCATCTGATGGTGGACGAAAAGGATGTGGAAAAACTGGTCAAGTCGCTGGGCGCCGAAGCCGAAGGCCCGTCGCGTCAAGTCGGCCAGAAGGTTCGTTCCGGCCGTCCGGGTGGCAAACCGGCTGCCCGTGGGCGTGCTCAAGCCCGTTCGCAGGGTCATGGCGCTGCACCAAAACGTAGCGGCACGCGTAGTACGCCTCGACCTAAGTAAAAAAATCCTTTATAATCACAAAGTTTTAAAAATTCCCGTACCGCCGGGTGGCGCGAAATAGCGCGCAGCCGGGCGGTACAGCCAATTCTGGCGTGATGGGCTTTATGCCCATTTTTTATTTGTGTTTTCCGATTATTCACATGAGTCTGCAGGAACTGATCGAATCAACCGTCACCGGTCTGGGCTACGAGCTCGTCATGGTGGAGCTGTCGCCGCGTAGCCGTCTGATCCGGGTGTTTATTGACGCCCCGGAAAAGCCGCGTGGTGTGGACGTGGAAGATTGCGCTACGGTCAGCAACCAGCTGACCCATCTGTTCCAGGTGGAAAATATCGATTACGACCGTCTGGAGGTTTCGTCTCCTGGTCTTGATCGCCCGCTAGTCAAGCCAGCCGATTACACACGTTTTGCCGGTTCCCAGGTGCAGGTCAAGCTGCGCATGCCGATCGGCGAACGCCGCCAGTTCAACGGAACGTTGATTGGCATCGAAGGTGACCAGGTACAACTGGAGCTTGGTGAAAACACCATCACCTTCCCGTTATCCAACATTGACAAGGCTCGCCTTGTTCCGAAATTTTGATTTGAGCGCTACAGAGGAAAGGACACCAAGATGACTCGTGAAATTCTATTGCTGGTCGACGCGCTGGCCCGCGAAAAGAACGTCAGCAAGGAAATTGTTTTTGCATCTCTGGAGCTCGCGCTGGCGCAGGCCACGCGCAAGAAGATGAATCTGGAAGCCGATGTCCGCGTCGTGATCGACCGTGTGACCGGTGAACATGAATCGTTCCGCCGCTGGGAAGTGGTCGAAGATGCCGATCTCGAAAACGAAGATGCCCAGCTGCCGATCAGCGAAGCCCGTGAACAGCATGCGGATATCGAAGTCGGTGACTTCATTGAAGAAGAACTGGAGCCCATCGACTTCGGTCGTATCGGTGCCCAGGCGGCCAAGCAGGTCATCCTGCAGAAGATTCGCGACGCCGAGCGTGAAGCCCTGCTGCAAAACTTCCTGGAGCGAGGCGAACACCTCGTGACCGGCACCATTAAGCGCATGGAACGTGGCAACGCCATTGT
The DNA here is from genome assembly GCA_964387485.1 of uncultured Dechloromonas sp. GTDB lineage: Bacteria > Pseudomonadota > Gammaproteobacteria > Burkholderiales > Rhodocyclaceae > Fluviibacter. The sequence continues at coordinate 18,480 of CAYLWV010000008.1, forward strand.
TGAAGTCGGCAAGATCGAAGCCGTGCTGCCGCGCGATCAGATGATCCAGCGCGAAAACCTGCGTCCGGGCGACCGCGTCAAGGCCTTCCTGTTGCGAGTTGATCGTGCTGCCCGTGGTCCGCAGATCATTCTGTCGCGTACCGCGCCGGAATTCATCAGCCGCCTGTTTGAACTGGAAGTGCCGGAAATCGAAGACGGCCTGATGGAAATCAAGGCCGCCGCCCGGGACCCTGGCATGCGCGCCAAAATCGCCGTGCTGAGCAAGGATGCGCGTATCGACCCGATCGGTACCTGCGTCGGTCTGCGCGGTATGCGTGTGACCGCTGTTCGTAACGAACTCGGCGGTGAGAATGTCGACATCATCATCTGGTCGGAAGATCCTGCCCAGTTCGTGATCAATGCACTGGCCCCGGCCGAAGTGACCTCCATCGTCGTTGACGAAGAGCGTCATGCCATGGATGTGGTCGTTGACGACGACAACCTGGCCATCGCCATTGGCCGTGGTGGTCAGAACGTGCGTCTGGCCTCCGAACTGACCGGCTGGACCATCAATCTGATGACGCCGGAAGAATCTCAGCGCAAGAACGAAGCCGAGTCGGCCACGACGCGTCTGCTGTTCATTGAAAAGCTCGACATCGATGAAGAACTGGCCGATCTGCTGATCAGCGAAGGCTTCTCCACCCTGGAAGAAGTGGCCTACGTGCCGCTCAATGAAATGATGGAAATCGAAGGTCTAGAAGAAGACCTCATCAACGAACTGCGTACGCGTGCCCGTAACGCTCTGCTGACCGAAGCGATTGCCGCTGAAGAAAAGCTGGAAGACGTGGCTGAAGATATGCTGAATCTGCCGGGCATGGAAAAGGCCATCGCCGTCAAGCTGGCTGAAGCCGGTGTCAAGACGCGTGATGATCTGGCTGATCTGGCGACGGACGAGCTCGTGGAAATGACTGGTCTGACTCAGGCCGCGGCTGTTGCCCTGATTACAGAAGCCCGTGCGCACTGGTTTGCTGATGATGCATCTGACAAGTGATTGGAGAACTCATGGAAAATAATACTGTCCTCGAGTTTGCCAGTGAACTCAAAATGCCGGCAGAAGTCCTGCTGGAACAACTGAACAAGGCCGGCCTCAAGAAGTCGGCCACCTCGGATACGCTGTCGGCTGCTGACAAGAACAGCCTGCTGGAGTTTCTGCGTGCATCGCACGGTGAAGCGCAGGCGGCATCGAACCGTATTACGCTGACCCGTAAATCGACCTCGGCCCTCAAGGCTCAGGATGCCACGGGTAAAACCCGCACCGTGCAGGTGGAAGTGCGTAAAAAGCGCGTGCTGGTCAAGCGCGATACGCCGGAAGCCAGTGATGTTGCAGCGCCTGCTGCAGCACCTGCTGTGAGCGAAGTGCCTGCCGCACCGGTAGAGCCTATCGTTCAGCCGGTGGTCGAAGCGGTCGTGGAAGCCGTGGTTGAGGCAGCACCGGTCGTTGAAGTGGCGCCGGAGCCCGTTGTTGAAGTCGTGGTCGAACCTGTGGTGGAAGTTGCCCCGGTTGTTGAAGCTGCGCCGGAGCCGGTGGTTGAACCTGTGACGGTTGCCGAACCTGAAGTTGCTGTCGAAGCCAAGCCGGAAGCTGTTGCTGAAGAAAAGCCCAAGACCAAGACCGTGGTTCAGCGTACGAAAAAGGTTTCGTTTCTGGACGAAAAAGAACTCGCTGCCCGTAAAGCGGAAGAAGATCGTTACGCACAGCTGCGCGCCCGTCAGGAGCAGGACCGCATTGATCGCGAAAACCGTGAGAAGGAACTGCAGCGTCTGCGTGAAGAAGCTGCGGCTAAACAGGCTGCACTGAAGGTTGCCGAAGAAAGCCGTAAGGCTGCCGCATCGGCGGCACAGACCGCACCAGACGACCAGCGTCGTGATGGTGGCCGTGATGCCAAGGATCGTAATGACCGTGACGACCGTCGCGGTGGCGCCAAAGGCGGCCGTGACCAGAAGGGCAATGCCCCGGGTCGCGGAGGTAGCAACTGGAAGATGGGCGGTAAGAAGGGTGACAAGCGTCATCAGTCGTCGTCCGATGAAGCGCATTCCTTCAATGCACCGACCGAACCGATCGTGCGTGAAGTCCATGTGCCGGAAACCATTTCCGTGGCCGATCTGGCCCACAAGATGTCGGTGAAAGCCACCGAAGTGATCAAGGCGCTCATGAAGATGGGTTCCATGGTCACCATCAACCAGGTGCTGGATCAGGATACGGCCATGATTGTGGTCGAAGAAATGGGCCATAAGGCGCTTGCCGCCAAGCTGGATGATCCGGATGCCTTCCTCGACGACGTGGCTGATCACGTCGATGTGGAAGCCAAGCCGCGCGCCCCGGTGGTGACCGTGATGGGTCACGTTGACCACGGTAAGACCTCGCTGCTCGACTACATCCGTCGCAGTCGCGTGGCCAGCGGCGAAGCCGGTGGCATTACGCAGCATATCGGTGCCTACCACGTTGAAACTGATCGCGGCATGATTACCTTCCTGGATACCCCGGGTCACGAAGCCTTTACGGCCATGCGTGCACGTGGTGCCAAGGCAACGGATATCGTTATTCTGGTGTGTGCCGCAGATGACGGCGTGATGCCACAGACGCGCGAAGCCATCCACCACGCCAAAGCAGCCGGTGTACCGATTGTTGTGGCCATTACCAAGGTGGATAAGCCGGAAGCCAACCCGGACCGCGTCAAGCAGGAACTGATCTCAGAAGAAGTCGTGCCGGAAGAATACGGCGGCGATTCGCCGTTTGTGCCGGTCTCGGCCAAATCGGGTCAGGGCATCGACGATCTGCTGGAGCAGGTGCTGCTGCAGGCCGAAGTGCTGGAACTGACTGCACCGGTTGAATCCCCGGCCAAGGGTCTGATCATTGAAGCCCGTCTCGACAAGGGTCGCGGTGTGGTTGCCACCATGCTGGTGCAGCAGGGTACCCTGAACAAGGGCGACGTGCTGCTGGCCGGTTCGGTCTTCGGTCGCGTCCGCGCCATGCTGGATGAAAACGGTAAGCCGATTGAGTCGGCCGGCCCGTCGATTCCGGTCGAAATTCTGGGTCTGTCCGATGTGCCGGCCGCGGGTGAAGACGCCATGGTGCTGGCTGATGAGCGCAAAGCGCGTGAAATCGCCCTGTACCGCCAGGGTAAGTTCCGTGAAGTGAAACTGGCTCGCCAGCAGGCGAACAAGCTGGAATCGATGATGGAGCAGATGACGGAAGGCGAAGTCAAAACGCTGCCGCTCATCATCAAGGCCGACGTTCAGGGTTCGCAGGAAGCACTGGTTCAATCGCTGCAGAAGCTGTCGACCGATGAAGTCCGCGTTAATGTCATTCACTCTGCTGTGGGTGGTATTACCGAAAGCGACGTCAACCTGGCCTCTGCCTCTAAGGCTGTCATCATTGGCTTTAACGTCCGCGCCGACGCCAACACCCGCAAGATTGCCGAAGGCATGGATGTCGATATCCGTTACTACAACGTGATTTACGACGCCGTCGATGAAGTCAGGGCAGCGCTGTCTGGCATGCTGTCGCCGGAACGCAAAGAACAGAATCTGGGTCTGGTCGAAATCCGCGAAATCTTCCGTGTACCGAAGATCGGCGCTGTGGCCGGTTGTATGGTCCAGGAAGGCATCGTCAAGCGTAACTGCCGTGTCCGTCTGCTGCGCGACAATATCGTGCTGCACGATGGCGAGCTGGATTCGCTGCGTCGCTTCAAGGATGACGTTAAGGAAGTCCGTGAAGGCTTCGAGTGCGGTCTGTCGCTCAAGAACTTCAACGACATCCAGGTGGGCGATAAGCTGGAAGCCTACGAAATTCTGGAAGTGGCACGGACGCTGTAACGATGAAACGCAGTCCTCAGCGTGGGTTTGCCCGGACGGATCGGGTGGCGGAGCAAATCCGCCGCGATCTGTCCGAGCTGATCCGGGCAGAAATTCGTGACCCGCGTGTACAGCAGGTCTCTCTGACCGCCGTGGAAGTCACGCCGGATTACGCCCATGCCAAGGTGTTTTACACCGCGTTGGTGGCCGAATCCGAACGTGAGGCCCTGGCCAAAGGTCTGAAGCGAGCCTCGGGTTTTCTGCGTCATGAGCTGTCGCGTCAGCTATTGTTGCGCACAGTGCCTGAGCTGCACTTCGAGTACGACACCTCGGTTGAGCGCGGCATCAGCCTCTCGTCGCTGATCGATACCGCGGTATCGCGCACGGCTGAAGATGCGGATAGCACTGAAGACGCTGGTCGAGACTAAACCGTTGTTGCAGGACGCGTTGCAAGAGCTGCCCTTGATTCCGCGGCCGTCCCAGTGGCGCGCCCTAGATGGTGTGGTCCTGCTCGACAAACCTGTGGGTCTGACCTCGAATCAGGCGCTGCAATGGGTGCGCCGTCTGTTCGGCGCCAGCAAAGGCGGTCATACCGGCACGCTGGATCCGTTTGCCACCGGCGTACTGCCGCTTTGTCTGGGCGAAGCCACCAAGTTTTCTGCCGATCTGCTGAATGCCGATAAGTGCTATTTGGCGACGCTGTCTTTCGGCACAACCACCGATACCGGGGATCTCACCGGCACGGTGACCCAAACCTGTGAATCCCTGCCAACGCCTGCTGAGCTGGAAGCCGTGCTGGCATCTTTCGAAGGGGATTCGGAACAGATTCCCCCTATGTATTCCGCGCTTAAGCGCGACGGTCAGCCACTCTACAAACTTGCCCGTGCCGGTATCGAGGTGGCACGCCAGCCCCGCAAAATTCATTTAAGCGAGCTCGCCTGGAGCAATGTGGTGGTTAACGCCGCAGGGCAGGTGACCACCGCTGATCTGTCAGTCCGTTGCAGCAAAGGCACCTATATCCGTACGCTGGCTGAAGATATGGCCCGTGCGGTTGGTAGTCTGGCCCATCTGGTGGCGTTGCGCCGTACCTGGGTGGGCGAGGTCCCGGTGGTTGGCTGTAAAACGCTGGTGCAACTTGTAGGCGAAAGCACCGCCATGAACCCCGAGCCATCCACCATTGCAGACACATCGCTGATGCAGGCCGCTTTGCTGCATCCAGCCGATTTTCTGGTGCAGAACCTGATCCGCCTTGATGTAACTGATAAACAGGCCGTCCTTTGCCGTCACGGTAACCCGTTCCAGGTGGACGCAGGGCAGACCTTCACCGAAGGTGCCCAGGTACGCTTTTATCTACAGGGGCGCTTTATCGGCGTCGGGCAGGTGGTGGCCAGCGGAAAAGACCAGAAAATTCAGCCGGTTCGTTTGGTTTCCACTGAAAATTCTTGATATACTTATAAATTCTTCGCTTGCGCCATTTTGGCAAAAGCGGTTCTGTCCCATCAGGGATCACCTGGATGCTGCTCTCTCAAACTGGGGCGCATTCGTCACTTAAAGGAAAGTTTGATATGACGCTGAATGCTCAGAACAAAGCTCAAATCGTGGGCGATTACCAACGTGCTCAAGGCGATACTGGTTCGCCCGAAGTTCAGGTTGCACTGCTGACCGCACGCATCAACGACCTGACCCCGCACTTCAAAGAACACTCGAAGGATCACCACTCGCGTCGCGGTCTGCTGCGCATGGTGAGCCGTCGCCGTAAGCTGCTGGACTATCTGAAGCGTACCAATCTGGATAGCTACCGTGCACTGATCGGTCGTCTGGGCCTGCGTAAGTAATTACGTGTCCGCTGTTTAAGCATGACGGGCGTTCTCAAACGAGGGCGCCCGTTTTGTTTTTGTTGTAGTACTGTTGTTGTCGTTGTTGATCGAATGTTGATTGATTGTTAATTAAGAGATGTGTTGTTGTCGAGAGGAAGATAAAGCATGAGCATGTTTGAAATTGCACGCGAAAGTATTCAGTACGGTGCCCACACCCTGACCCTGGAAACCGGCCATGTGGCCCGTCAGGCCAGCGGTTCGGTGATGGTGTCGTACGACGACACCGTGGTGCTGGTCACCGTGGTTGGTGCCAAGAAAGCCAAACCGGGTCAGGACTTTTTCCCGCTGACCGTGGATTATGTTGAAAAGACCTACGCCGCCGGCAAGATCCCCGGTGGTTTTTTCAAGCGCGAAGGTCGCCCGTCGGAAAAGGAAACGCTGACCTCGCGTCTGATCGACCGTCCGCTGCGTCCGCTGTTCCCGGAAGGCTTCTATAACGAAGTCCAGATCGTTGCCACCGTGATGTCGATCAACCCGGAAGTGGATTCCGACATTCCCGCCCTGATCGGCGCATCGGCTGCACTGGCCCTGTCGGGTATTCCGTTTAACGGCCCGGTTGGCGCTGCCCGCGTCGGTTACATCGATGGCCAGTACGTCATTAACCCGTCGTCTTCGCAGATGAAGACCTCGCAAATGGACCTGATCGTGTCGGGTACCGAAGCGGCTGTGCTGATGGTGGAATCCGAAGCCCAGATGCTGCCGGAAGACGTGATGCTGGGTGGTGTGGTATTCGGTCACGAACAGCAACAGGCCGTGATCCAGATGATCAACCGCCTGGTCGAAGCCGCTGGCAAGCCGGAATGGGATTGGCAGCCTGCACCGAAGGACGAAGCCCTTATCGACATGGTCAGCACCTACGCCAAGCCGCGTCTGGAAGCTGCCTACAACGAAACCAGCAAGCAGGTTCGTAGCCAGCACCTGAAGAACATCTACGCTGACACCGAAGCACAATTCTGTGTCGGTGAAACGGCGGCGGATGCCAACACCGTTGGCAACATCCTGTTCGATCTGGAAGCCGGCATTGTTCGTGGCCGCATTCTGTCGGGCGCACCGCGTATTGATGGTCGCGACACCCGCACCGTCCGTCCGATCGAAATCAGCAACGGCGTTCTGCCGCGCACCCACGGTTCTGCACTGTTCACCCGTGGCGAAACCCAGGCCCTGGTTGTGGCCACGCTGGGTACCGGCCGTGATGAGCAGACCATCGACGCGCTGATGGGCGAGTATAAAGATCGCTTCCTGTTCCATTACAACATGCCTCCGTACGCCACCGGCGAATGCGGTCGTATGGGTGGCACCAAGCGTCGCGAACTGGGTCACGGCCGTCTGGCCAAGCGTGCCCTGGTGCCGGTGCTGCCGTCGCCGGAAGAGTTCAGCTACACCATGCGTGTGGTCTCGGAAATCACCGAATCGAACGGTTCGTCGTCGATGGCTTCGGTCTGTGGCGGTTGCCTGTCGCTGATGGACGCCGGTGTGCCACTGAAGGATCACGTGGCCGGTATCGCCATGGGCCTGATCAAGGACGGCGGCCGTTTTGCTGTGCTGACCGACATTCTGGGTGACGAAGATCACCTGGGCGACATGGACTTCAAGGTGGCCGGTACTGAAAACGGTATTACCGCACTGCAGATGGACATCAAGATCCAGGGCATCACCAAGGAAATCATGCAGGTGGCACTGGCCCAGGCCCGTGAAGCCCGTCTGCATATCCTCGGCCTGATGAAGGGCGCCATGGGTGAAGCCCGTACGGAAGTTTCGACCTTCGCACCGCGCCTGTACACCATGAAGATCAACCCGGAAAAGATCCGTGACGTGATCGGTAAGGGCGGCGCCGTGATTCGTGCGCTGACCGAAGAAACCGGTACCACCATCGACATCCAGGACGACGGTACGATCACTATTGCCTCGACCAGTGGTGAAGCCGCTGAGCTGGCAACGGCTCGTATCAAGGCCATTACGGCTGAAGCCGAAGTCGGCGCCATCTACGAAGGCACCGTGCTGAAGCTGCTGGACTTTGGCGCCATCGTCAACGTGTTGCCGGGTAAAGATGGTCTGCTGCACATCTCGCAAATCGCTAACGAGCGTGTCGAGAAGGTTAGCGACTACCTGCAGGAAGGCCAGAAGGTTCGCGTTAAGGTGCTGGAAACCGACGACCGCGGCCGCATCAAGCTGTCGATGAAAGCCCTGCTGGACGCCGCACCGCCGGCTGCCTAAGGCACAAAGGGAAGGGCAGCCGGGTTTGTCCCGGTTGTGCCCAACCTGCAGTCACAAAAAAGGCCAGTCGAACGACTGGCCTTTTTTCTGGGTGCGACCTAAGCGCTTATTTGGCGACCTGCTTCTCTCGCAGCTCTTCCAGCGTTTTGCAGTCAATGCACAGCGTGGCAGTCGGGCGGGCTTCCAGGCGCTGGATGCCGATCTCGATACCGCACTTGTCGCAGAAGCCGTAATCGTCGGCCTTGATGCGATCCAGTGTTTCTTCAATCTTTTTCACCAGCTTGCGCTCGCGATCCCGGTTGCGCAGTTCCAGAGCCATATCGGTTTCCTGGCTGGCGCGGTCGTTGGGGTCGGCGAATACCGTCTGCTCATCCTGCATCGTGTGCACGGTACGCTCGATGTCAGCCATCAGATCGTTCTTCAGGCTATCCAGAATATTGGCAAAGTGCGCAAGCTGCTCTTTGCTCATGTATTCCTCACCCTTCTTGGGCACGTAAGGCTGGAACGTTGACGAACCGTTGTTAACGCTCTTGGCTGTGGTCGGTGCTGGCTTGGTGGCCTTGGCGGCCGGCTTTGCAGTTTTTGAAGTTGCCATGAGTTCTAGTGAGTGAGCAAAAAAGACAAAAGGTGATTCGGGTATTACGAAAACCCTTAATCCTAACACAGCCACACCCTAAATATATGAAGGTTATTTGTCATCAACACCTTACGATGCTTCTGGCATTTTGTGGCTTGCCATTGTGCAGGGTTGGCCTATGATGTGCAGCATTCACCAAGGAGCATCATCATGGCAAAAAAACTCAGCGTTACCATCGAACTTGAAATGACCGTACCGGACGAGTGGCAGATCATTGAAACCGAAGACGGTATCGGTGTTCTGAAGATCGGCCCGGAGCAGTATCTGGATCTGACCTTCGAACCCATGGTCACCAGCGATGTCGAAGGCTCGTGGACTAACAACGTCAGCGACGAGTTCATGGACGAACTCATGGATATGGTGGAAGCCGAATCGGTGGCCTACGAACTCAAGCAGACCCTGAACTGACTGCGACACAATCACCATCAGATGGGGTGTTTGAATCGCCAGGCAGACGCGCTGGCCGGGGCAGGGTTGCAGCTGACTTACCGGCGCTTGCCGCCGGCTTTCTTTAGCGAGCTCACGCCACGGCCGGTACGCGCACCCGCGCTCACTGTGCTGAACCATGCCCTGGCGCAAAGCCTGGGCATGGATGCCGCACAACTGGCATCGCCAGAATGTGTGCGCGTGCTCGCAGGCAATACCTTTGTAGAAGGTCTGCCCGCCATTGCCCAAGCCTATGCCGGCCATCAGTTCGGCAATTTCACCATGCTGGGTGACGGCAGGGCGTTACTGCTCGGCGAGCTCGTTACACCCGATGGCAATATCGTTGATCTCCAGCTCAAAGGATCTGGCCCAACACCCTATGCCCGCCGGGGCGATGGGCGGGCAGCGCTCGGCCCCATGTTGCGGGAATACCTCATCAGCGAGACCATGCACGGGCTCGGTATACCCACCACGCGTAGCCTGGCGGTGGTCAGTACCGGGGAAGCCGTCTACCGGGAAACCGCCTTGCCCGGCGCCGTACTCACCCGTGTGGCCGCCAGTCATATCCGTGTGGGTACTTTCGAGTTTGCTGCGACCCAGGGTGACGAGGCTGTCAGGGCGCTGGCCGATTACGCCATCGACCGCCATTACCCGGTAGCACGCAACAGTGCCAATCCTTATCATGCATTCCTCAACGCCGTGATTGATCGACAAGCGGCATTGATTGCCCGCTGGATGCAGGTGGGTTTTGTGCATGGGGTCATGAATACCGACAACATGAGCATTGCCGGTGAAACCATCGACTACGGCCCCTGTGCCTTTATGGATCGTTACGACCCGTCCACGGTATTCAGTTCCATTGACCGGCAGGCTCGCTACGCCTACGCCAACCAGCCGCGCATGGCGCACTGGAACCTGAGCCGTCTGGCTGAAGCCCTGTTGCCGGTGTTGCATACCGACGAGAGCGAAGCACTGCAACTGGCGAAAAACGCTATTGGCGAATATCCCGGCCTCTATCAGCAATACTGGCACAGCGGCCTCTGCCGTAAAGTCGGCATCACCACGCCAGACCGCAACGCGGTTCGGCTGGCTGGCGAACTGCTGGACCAGATGTGGCACGCCGGTGCCGACATGACCAACACCTTTGCCCAGCTATCGCATGATGCACTGGACGACCCGGTCTTCAGTGAATGGGTGTCGCGCTGGCGTGAGCTTATTGATGGTCAGCCCGGCGGCATGCCGGCCGCGCAGCAGCTCATGCAGCAGGTTAACCCGGTGGTGATCCCGCGCAACCTGCTGGTTCAGGCCGCGCTGGATGACGCATCAGAAGAGAAGGGCGATCTTCAACCCTTTAGCCAACTGCACCAGGTGATCCAGACGCCATTTGACCCGCGTCACGCCGGCTCGATCTACACCCGGGCCCCGATGCCGGATGCCCGGCCCTATGTTACCTATTGCGGCACATAACGATGCGCCTGATCAAACTCCTTATCGGCTGTCTGCCCCTGTTCAGCCAGGCTGTCTGGGCCGACAATATGGCCGAATGCGAAAACATCATCCGCTCCGGTAATGAGAACTGGGCCTACCGCTACTGCCTGGTGCCCGCCGAAGAGGGCAACCCCAAAGCCCAGGTGCTGGTGGGCATGGCCTTCATGACCGGCGTGGGCATCCTCAAAAACCCCGAACTGGCCGTGTACTGGTTTAAACGCGCCGCCGACCAGAACTACCCGGGCGGTATGTACCAGCTGGCGCTCAGCAAACTGGCCGGCCTGGGCACCCCGGAAGATGAAAAGGGCGGCATGGCGCTTATGCAGAAAGCCGCACAAGCCGGGTCCGTGCGAGCAGTAGAGTTTCTAACCGAACTGGGCGTACCGATTGAAAAGCCCCAGGAGCCGGCTGCTAAATCGAAAAAAGTGAAGAAATACGAATGCACTGGTGTAGGGTGTGGCCGCCCGACAGATGGGTTTGGCCGATAACTAAGTACGAGGTATGGAGTATTGATATGGACCTCTTTCTCCAGGCAGCCATCGAAGAAGCCCGGTTGGGCTTGAGCGAAGGCGGTATTCCCATCGGAGCGGTGCTGGTTCATAACGCGCAGATCATCGGCCGGGGGCATAACCGCCGGGTGCAACAGGGCAGTGCCATTCTGCACGGCGAGATGGACGCCCTGGAAAACGCCGGTCGATTACCGGCGCAGATCTATCGAGAATCCGTCCTCTATACCACGCTATCGCCTTGCCCCATGTGTACTGGGGCGATTCTGCTTTATGGCATCCCCAAAGTGGTGGTCGGAGAAAACCAGAGCTTTATGGGCGAGGAAGACTTGCTTCGTTCCCGAGGTGTGACTGTGGAAGTCATCCAGGACCCGACCTGTATCACCCTGATGCAGGACTTTATCGCTGCCAAGCCAGCGCTCTGGAACGAAGATATCGGGGTGTAAAAACAATTCGAGAGGCTCATCTGGTGAGACTTTCGCGGTCTAGCATGATCCATAAGCTATTACTTGCAAAACGTGAACAAGTGATTACAATATGGACATCTATAGAATCAAACGCATGCCAGAGTTTGACCTCTGGTTTAACGGAATTAAAGACGGGTTTACGCGTATTCGTCTGGCGAAACGCCTCGATAAAGCGCAGCGTGGCCTATTGGGAGACGTTGAACCCGTAGGTGACGGCGTGTTCGAAATGCGTGAGTTTTTCGGGCCAGGCTGGCGGCTCTACTATGTGGAGTGCGATGGGACCTTGATTGTCATGCTGGGTGGGGGCGATAAGTCTACGCAAAAAGACGACATCGCCAAGGCTATCGCGCTATCAAAGACACTGGAAAGAGGCTAATCATGAATAAACGAATCAATATCGCCGATCTACCGGAATTTGATCTGGCTGAGTACCTGAAGACAGATGAAGACGTTGCGCAGTATCTGACGAGCGTGCTTGAGGAGAATGATGGCGCCGAACTCACCCATGCCCTTGGAGTAATCGCACGGGCGCGAGGTATGACAGAAGTCGCCCGGGCCTCTGGCCTCACACGGGAAGCGCTTTACAAAGCACTGCGCCCAAGCTCCCAGCCACGCTTTGAAACCATTGCACGTGTTTGTACAGCTTTAGGTGTAAAGCTTGTGGCAAAGCCGAGGCATGTTTAATGGCAAGCACAAGCAGAGCAATTTGCCGCATACGCTGTGCGCTAACCCAATATTACTTACGCAATCTTGCAGACTCAGATCTAAGGAATTCCTATGAAACTCAAACTGGTGAATGCCGTACTGAATTGCTTAAAGGAACAACCCGAAGCAAAGCTGACTGCAAGGCAGATCGCCGAATGGATATTTATTACTTATCCTGCCGAATGTAAGGAGAAAAAATCCAATAGTAGAGGTGATTACATCAAGAACGATGCTGATTTAGTTCAACAACTTGTCGCAGAAATCAGCTCCCAGCGTCCACGCTTACAAAAGCAACATCCTGAAGTTAAGACGACTGAGGGTCGACCGAGGAAGTATTACTATTCGGAGAAGACTGATAGCGCAGAGGTGGCAGCGGCAGAGAGCGTCGTTGTCCAGCCTACTGCTGGTGCTAACGATGATAGATTCGGAGAACACGCTTTATACCCGCTGCTTTCGCTGTATTTGTGGGAGGAGTTTGGGGTCTACTCGAAGCGTATCGATGAGAAACGCTCATCTAATAAGCGCGGGCCAAATGGCAATCGTTGGTTGTATCCGGACTTGGTCGGGATGGAGGATTTGGGCGCTGAGTGGCATCAAGAAGTACGGGACTGCGTGAATCAGTATTCCGATAAGCGTACCAAGTTGTGGTCGTTCGAGGTTAAGCTACTGATCAATCGATCAAACGTGCGTGAATGCTTTTTCCAAGCCGTCTCTAATTCCTCTTGGGCGAATTTTGGTTATCTTGTCGCAGCGGAGATCGAAGGCCAGGACACGCTTAAGGAATTGCGAATGCTGTTCGCAGCACACGGCATTGGACTGATTAAATTAGATACTGAGAACCCTGTAGATAGTCAGGTTTTGATTCCGTCACGCGAGAGAGATGAGATTGATTGGGATATGGCAAACCGATTGACAACCGAAAACCGGGATTTTGTGGAGTATGTGAAGCTAGTGAGGCAGTTCTACCAAATTGGCGAGGCACGCTTAGCAGACTGGGACGTTCCCAAGGCAGAGGATTGAGATCAACATGATTAGCCGATTATGTCGGACCTTAAGTATGTCTATGTACTGCCCAGTATGGTTTTACTGCTGGCAGTAAGCATTGTTTTGCTTTAGGCTTATTGCACTTTGACTGTTGGGATTGATGCTTGTATGCGCCGTTATCTGATTGCTTTGTTGCCTGTGGTGTTTCTGGTGGGCTGTGGTACGACCGATTACCAGAAAACGATTGCCTCGCCTTATCTGGGTTGCACGACGGAAGACATCACCATTGCCGGTAGTGGCGGTGGCTGGATGACGGCCCATGAGGGTTGGATTGCCGTGTGCCTCGGCAAGGCGGTGCAGTGTGTGGAAAGCCGGGATAGTGGTGGTGGCTGTGTGTATCTGGAGCAGCCGGCTGGCCAGCGCTAACCGTGACCTCTGAAACGAGAAAGGCCCTGACAAGTCAGGGCCTTTGAATTTCTGGGGCGATCGACGGGACTCGAACCCGCAACACCCGGGATCACAACCCGGTGCTCTACCAATTGAACTACGACCGCCATTGGTATGTACTGCTTTGGCGCGCCCGGCGAGACTCGAACTCACAACCTACGGCTTAGAAGGCCGTTGCTCTATCCGGTTGAGCTACGGGCGCCTCACAGAAACGCGCTACTACTATGTGCTACTGATACTGCAACGACAGAAACTGGTCGGGGCGGTGGGATTCGAACTCACGACCTCCTGGTCCCAAACCAGGCGCGATAACCGGACTACGCTACGCCCCGACGAGCCCAAGACTATAGCGGAGCGCATACCACTTCGTCAAGGTTTCTTTGCTTCAATAATGCGTTAAATCAGGGTTTGCAGTGACGCCTGATCCACGAGGAACACAAAGTCGCTGCCGCCATCGGTATCCAGCCAGACCAGAGGCAGGTCGGGGTAGGTGGCTTCCATGGCGGCGCGGTTGTGGCCGATTTCTACAATGAGCCAGCCGCCGGGGTTGAGCGTCTTTGCGGCCTGGCGCAGCAGGGTGTGCACGAGGTCCAGACCATCGTTGCCACCGGCCAGTGCCATTTCGGGCTCGTGGCGGTATTCGGTGGGTAGGCTGGCCATGGCGGGAGCATCGACGTACGGCGGGTTGCTGATGATGATGTCGTATTTCTGATCCAGCAGCGGCGCCATGAGGTCGCCGTGATGCAGTTTGAGGCGCTCGCCGAGGCCGTACATGTCTACGTTGATGCGGGCCACGTCTAGTGCATCCGTCGAGAGATCAACGGCATCGACCTGGCTATCCGGGAAGTGCACAGCGGCCAGAATGGCCAGGCAGCCGGAGCCGGTGCAGATGTCGGCAATACGTTTAATGCTGGCAGGGTTTTGTACCCAGGGGGCCAGGTCGTCCATGATCAGTTCGGCGATGAACGAGCGGGGCACAATCACGCGGCGATCAATCTTAAAAATGTACGGGCCGAGCCAGGCTTCGCCGAGGATGTAGGCAAGTGGGGCTTTTGTTTCGCAACGCTCATCAAGGCGCTGTTGCAGCGTGGTGCGCTCGGTGTCGCTGAGCAGTTGCGACCAGCATTTGTCCAGCTCGTCAAAGGGCACATCCAGCGTGGCGCTGATCAGCCAGGCGACTTCGTCTTCCGGGCAGGTGCAGCCATGGCCGTAGCTCAGCTCGGCACGATTGAGTTGCTCAACTGCGGCTTCATAAAAAGCGGCGACACTCTGGGGTTGCGTGTTATTGCCGGGTGCGGTCATTTGAGCAGTTGGGCAAAGATCTGTTGGTAGATGCCGGCCAGTTGCGGCAGGGCGTCAACGTCGATGTGTTCGTCGATCATGTGGATCGAGGCATTGACGGGCCCTAATTCGATGATCTGTTCGGCGATCTCGGCAATAAAGCGTGCGTCCGAGGTGCCGCCGGTAGTGGAAAGCTCGGTGTCGATGCCGCAGACGGTTTTAATGGCCTGGCGGGCCGCATCGGCCAGGGGGCCGTCGGGCGTGATGAAGGGCTTGGCGCCCAGCGTCCATTCGATGCTGTAGTCCACGCCGTAGCGCTGGAGCAGGTCTTCCACGTGCGCCTTCAGGCCTTCGGCCGTGCTGGCCGTGGAGAAGCGGAAGTTGAACTTCAGGTTCAGCGTGCCGGGAATAACGTTGGTTGCACCGGTGCCGGCATTGAAGTTGGAGATCTGCCAGGTAGTCGGCGGAAAGTAGTCGTTGCCTTTGTCCCAGGTAGTTTCAGTGAGTTCGGCCAGGGCCGGGGCAAAGATGTGAATCGGGTTACGAGCCAGGTGCGGATACGCGACGTGGCCCTGAATACCCTTGACGGTGAGGTTAGCGGAGAGTGAACCCCGACGACCATTCTTGATCATGTCGCCACAGCGGTTGACCGAGGTGGGCTCACCGACGATGGCGTACTGGATGGTTTCGCCACGGGCCTTGAGGGCATCGACCACGATGGTGGTGCCGTCGTTGGCGGGGCCTTCTTCATCCGAAGTCAGCAGAAAGGCAATGGAACCCGGATGGTTGGGGTTGGCGGCAACAAATTGCTCCACGGCCACAATAAAGGCGGCAAGGGAGCTTTTCATATCGGCGGCGCCACGACCATAGAGCTTGCCGTCACGGACGGTAGGCTCGAAGGGAGGCGATGTCCAGGCGGCCAGGTCACCGGTGGGTACGACATCCGTATGGCCGGCCAGCACCATGAGCGGTGCGCTGGTGCCCCGACGCGCCCAGAGGTTGCTGGTGCCGTTACGGTCGATACGCTCGAAGCTAAAGCCCAAGGGCTTCAGACGTTCGGCGATCAGTTCCAGGCAGCCGGCATCCTCGGGGGTCACCGAAGGACGGGCGATCAGTGCTTCGGCCAGTGCGCGTACGGGTTCAGTCATTACTTAATCACGCAGCAGATCGTTGAGGCTGGTCTTGGCGCGGGTTTGGGCGTCAACCTTCTTAACGATGACGGCGCAGTACAGACTGTACTTGCCATCGGCCGAGGGCAGGTTGCCGGCAACGACCACCGAGCCGGCCGGAACGCGACCATAGTGGATTTCACCGGTTTCGCGATCATAGATCTTTGTCGACTGGCTGATGTACACACCCATCGAGATGACGCAGTTGTCTTCGACGATGACGCCTTCAACGACTTCCGAACGAGCGCCGATAAAGCAGTTGTCACCAATGATGGTGGGATTGGCCTGTAGCGGCTCGAGCACGCCGCCGATGCCCACGCCGCCCGACAGGTGGACGTTTTTGCCGATCTGGGCGCAAGAGCCAACAGTCGCCCAGGTGTCGACCATGGTGCCTTCATCAACGTAGGCGCCGATGTTGACGTAGGAGGGCATGAGCACCACGTTCTTGGCAATGTACGAACCACGACGGGCGGTGGCCGGCGGCACCACGCGGAAGCCGCCTTCGCGGAACTGGGCTTCGGTCCAGCCCTGGAATTTGGTATCGACCTTGTCGAAATAGCTCAGCTCCCCGCCGCTCTGAACGCGGTTGTCATTGGTGCGGAAGGAGAGCAGCACGGCCTTCTTCACCCACTGGTGGGTGACCCATTCGCCATTGATTTTTTCGGCGACACGCAGGGTGCCACGATCCAGTTCATGGATGACCTGGTCGATGGCTTCCTTGGCCTCTTTGGGCGAACCGGTCGGCGACAGGTCGTTGCGGTTTTCCCAGAGGTTTTCAATGATGGATTGCAGCGGATGATTGATGGCGTGGCTCATGGACATGGCTTTAAAAAGGGCTTGAAAGCCTTTCATTATACGGGAAATGCGGTTTTTGCCGGCGGGGTGGCTTAGAGAATTTTGTCGTTTTCGTTTGAGAAGGTGGCCGGCATCGGGTATCATCGGGCTTTCCCGCTGCACGTTTTGCTATGACCAAATATGTCTTCGTCACGGGTGGTGTCGTCTCTTCCCTGGGTAAGGGAATTGCGGCCGCCTCTCTGGGTGCGATCCTCGAATCGCGTGGGCTCAAAGTCACCCATTTAAAACTTGATCCTTATATCAACGTCGACCCCGGGACGATGAGTCCCTTCCAGCACGGTGAAGTATTCGTGACGGAAGACGGGGCGGAAACCGATCTCGACCTCGGCCACTACGAGCGCTTTACCAGCGCCCGGATGCACAAGCGTAATAACTTTACGACGGGCCAGGTCTACGAGTCGGTGATCAAAAAAGAACGCCGTGGTGAATATCTGGGCAAGACTGTCCAGGTGATTCCGCACATTACCGATGAAATTAAACACCTCGTGAAGCGGGGTGCCGAAGGCGCTGACGTGGCCCTGGTGGAAGTGGGCGGTACGGTGGGCGATATCGAATCGCTGCCGTTCCTGGAAGCCATTCGCCAGATGGGTATTGAGGAAGGCCGTAACAATGTCTGTTACATCCACCTGACCCTGCTGCCGTGGATCCCGACGGCCGGTGAGCTGAAAACCAAGCCGACCCAGCACTCGGTCAAGGAACTGCGTGAAATCGGTATTCAGCCGGATGTGCTGCTGTGCCGTGCCGACCGCCCTGTGCCAGTGGAAGAGCGTCGCAAGATTGCGCTGTTCTGTAATGTGGCGCCGGAAGCCGTGATCGAAGCGCTGG
>CAYLWV010000009.1:0-13425 GCA_964387485.1 uncultured Dechloromonas sp.
CTTCAGCAAATTTCCAGTTGGCCAGCTTGTCGAGGAAGGTCTCGACGAACTTCGGACGCAGGTTGCGGTAGTCGATGTAGTAGGCATGTTCCCACACGTCAATGGTCAGCAGGGCCTTGTCGCCAGTCGTCAGCGGGGTGCCAGCGGCGCCCATGTTGACGATGTCGACGCTGCCATCGGCTTTCTTGACCAGCCAAGTCCAACCCGAGCCGAAGTTACCGACAGCCGACGTCTGGAAAGCCTTCTTGAACTCGTCGAACGAGCCCCACTTCTTGTTAATGGCATCGGCCAGGGCACCGGTCGGGGCACCGCCGCCGTTCGGCGACAGACAGTTCCAGAAGAAGGTGTGGTTCCAGACCTGGGCAGCGTTGTTGTAAACGCCACCAGCCGGCGCCTTTTTGACGATATCTTCCAGGCTCAGGTTTTCATATTCCGTGCCCGGGATCAGGTTGTTTAGGTTGGTCACATAAGCCTGATGGTGCTTGGCGTAGTGGTAGTCAAAGGTCTCGGCCGACATGTGCGGGGCAAGAGCGTCTTTGGCAAACGGCAGAGCAGGTAATTCAAAAGCCATGATGGAGGTTCTCCGGGTTGGGGGATTGTTGGTTTAATCTTTGATTCTAGACAGAGCGGGAGCTGCCTGCAAGCTTCCTGATGTTTGCGTCGTCCTGGGGCTCAGTTTTCGGCACGGATCGCGTCGATGGTCGCAGCCAGTTGTCCGTCTGCCAGGCGCAGTCGAACGTGCGTCTGAGGCGGGGCTTTATGCACACTGTCGATCAGGTGACCCGCGTCATCCGTGATGAGTGCGTAGCCGCGCTGTAGTGGCTGGTTGGGGTCGAGCGCCAGCAGGCGCAGACGCAGTTCGTTCAAATGGCGCTGCTGTTGCTCCAGGGCTCGCCGAGACCACAGTTGCAGACGGGTTTCATATTGCCGTAGGCGATCCTGCTGGCGTTCCAGCAGCGCGGTTGGGCTGCGTAGCCGTGCGCTGTAGCTATCCAGCCGCAGCCACGCGTCTTCAAGTCGACGGTTGGTTAACTGTTGCAGGCGCTGCCGGTACTGCGCAATCTGCTGCAGAAGCCGTGTTTTATCCGGGGCGATCAGTTCGGCGGCGGCCGTCGGGGTGGGGGCACGCACATCGGCTGCGAGATCCGCCAGAGTTGTATCTGTTTCATGGCCGATCCCGGCAATGATGGGCAAGTTACTGGCGGCAATGGCGCGTACCACGTCAGCGTCGTTAAAGCTCCACAGGTCTTCCAGAGAGCCACCACCCCGGCAAAGCAACAGGACATCAGCGCGTCCATCCTGATTGGCTAATTGAATCGCTCGGACGATCTGGGCGGTGGCTTCAGCCCCCTGGACGAGGGTGGGATACAGAATCAACCGAGTATATGGGGCACGGCGTTCGAGTGTGGTCACGACGTCATGGAGTGCTGCCGCTTGCGGGCTGGTGATGATACCAATCGTGCGGGGAAAGGCGGGGATCGGCTTTTTGCGGTCGGATCTGAATAGTCCGGCAGCTTCCAGTTCGGCCTTGAGTTGGATGAATCGCTCGTAAAGCGTGCCTAAGCCGCCTTTGACCAATGTTTCGACGGTGAGTTGAAACTCACCACGGGCTTCATAGAGCGTCACTTGAACCCGGGCTCGGACTTTGTCACCCTGACGAGGCTGCCATCCCAGTCGTGCAGCCCGGGTGCGGAAGAGGGCGCAACGCACCTGGGCGCCGGCATCTTTTAGGCTGAAATACATATGACCGGAGCTGGCGACGGTCAGCTGGGCAATTTCGCCTTCGACCCAGAGTGGGGGAAAGCGCTGTTCGAGTTGGTTGCGAACCGCGGCATTGAGTGCAGAAACCGATAAAACCGGCTCCTGCTGGGGTGTGTCAGACGCTGCGGTGTCGTCAAAGGTCATGCGGTAACTCATGGTGCGTACTTTACCGTGCTTCGTGAATGATCCGGTTGGCATTCGTTTGCAAATGTCAACAATTTTTCCGGAAAAAAGCTTGACACGGGTCAGTTTTCTCCACCGCAGTGCAGCGAAGGCATGCCAGACGGCTCTTTGATCATTTCCAGGTGGCTAGAACCCATTAAAAATAAGCTAACTATATGAAAAATAACGAATATATAAAACTAGCCTCTTTTTTGTGCAGCGTAAAGCAAGTGCTTGTCCCTGCATGACTTAGACACTTTTATGACAGGCTATCCACAAACTTATCCACCGTTTTTGTGGATAAGCTGCCGGTGTGGCTAAGCTGTTGAAATACCATGCGGGGCCGTGGCAACTTGCTCAAAAATGGGGGGCTGGCTACACTGCTGTTTTGGATTTCCACGGGTTAAAAACGTGTTTGCGATCATTCAAGCGGCTGGCTGGCCGATCTGGCCATTACTGATTGCCTCGGTTATTGCACTGGCGCTGATTATCGAACGTCTCTATTCCCTCCGTGCTGCAAAGATTTTGCCGCCCGGGCTTTTGCAAAGCGTGCTGGCCACGCTGGCATCGGGTGGTTATGATGCCAGCCGATTGACGGTTCTGGAAGAAGGTTCACCGTTGGGGCGTGTGCTGGCTGCCGGTATTCGCAATCAGAACAGCAGCCGTGAAATCATGCGTGAAGCCATCGAAGAGTCCGGTCGCATGGTCTATCACCAGCTGGAGCGTTATCTGACGACGTTGGGTACCATTGCCTCCATTGCACCATTGCTGGGGCTGCTCGGTACCCTGGTCGGCATGATCGACATTTTCGGTGCTCAATCGCCAGCCACTGGTAACCCGCAACAACTGGCCTATGGGATTTCGGTGGCCCTGTACAACACGACCTTCGGTCTGCTGATTGCCATCCCGGCGCTCATTTTCTGGCGCCATTTCCGGGCGTTGATCGATAAGTTGGTGGTGGATATGGAGCAGCAGGCCATCAAACTGGTCGAAGTGGTCCACGGTGAGCGCAACTGATCGCCGGAGAGCCAGATGAATTTTCGCCGGGGTGCTGGGCGCGATGAGCCCGAAATCAACCTGATTCCCTTTATTGATGTGTTGCTGGTCATCATCATCTTTCTGATGATGACGACGACCTATAACAAGGTGGCCGGTATCGAGATCGATTTACCGACCGCCAGCACGACCAATCCGACACCGCCGGATGAAATCACCGTTTCGGTGACTGCCAGCGGGTCCGTGGTGGTCGATGGTCAGAGCCTGTCGAAACCGGGAATCGATGCTGTGGCCGTGGCATTAAAGACTGCAGCGGCCAAACGTACCTCTGGTAAACCGCCGGTCGTCTCGATTAACGCCGATGCCAAGGCCACGCATCAGAGTGTCATTGATGTGATGCAGGCGGCGCATCAGGCAGATCTGACACAGATTTCCTTTACGACCCGTAGCGGTTCATGATGCTGAAGCCCGAGATGGTGGAGGCCAGTTGGTACGGCCGAACCCGTCTGGGGGTTGTCTGGCATGCCGTATTGGTGACCTTGTCCTTGCTCTATGGGCTCATCATCCGTCTGCGTCGCCAGTGTTATGCGCTCGGCCTTTTGAAGGCGACACGGTTACCCGTACCTGTACTGGTGGTCGGTAATCTCATTGTCGGTGGGGCCGGTAAAACGCCGGTCGCCCGTGCGCTGGCGCAACAACTGAAAACACTGGGCTGGCATCCGGGCATTATTAGTCGGGGTTATGGCAGAACCGTGCCTGGCGTCCGGGCCGTCGGTCCAGATGATTTACCGAGCACCGTGGGTGATGAGCCTTTGCTCTATGCCCAGGATGGTTTCCCGGTATATGTGGGCGAACAGCGTGCGGCTGCCGGGCGGGCTTTGCTGGCGGCCAACCCCAGCGTGAATATTCTGATCGCCGATGATGGCTTACAACATCTGGCATTAGCGCGTGACTTGGAAGTTGTGGTCTTTGACCAGCGCGGCGTGGGTAATGGCCGGCTGCTCCCGGCTGGCCCCTTACGAGAGCCCTTGAGCCGGTTGAAGAATGCGCTGGTACGTGGCTTGATCATTCAGGGGCAACCGGCACAGAAGGATTGGCCACGCGTACCCCGGTTTGCCATGAGCCTGGTGCCTGATCAGGTCTATCCATTGAATCAACCGGCAGAGCCCCGATCACTGCATAGCTTCTCGGGTCAGTCGGTGGTTGCGTTGGCCGGAATTGGCCATCCCGAACGTTTTTTTACCATGTTGCGTGCGCAGGGATTGCAGGTTGATGGTCGGGCATTTCCGGATCATCATGCGTTTGAGCCGGCCGATATGCCGATGACCTCGCTGCCGGTGCTGATGACAGCGAAGGATGCAGTAAAATGCCGTGAATTTGCTGCCGGGCACGACAACTGGTTTGTGGTGCCCGTGAGCGCCAGCTTTTCCCCTGCGTTGCCGTTGACCGACTGGTTGGCGGACATCAACGCAGCGCCTGCGATGGAGAATCGTTAAATGGATCCGCGACTGTTAGAAATTCTTGTCTGTCCTGTCTGCAAGGGCAAACTGGCCTTTGATAAAACGTCCCAGGAGCTGACCTGTCAGCCCTGTCAGCTGGCTTACCCGGTGCGTGACGGGATTCCCATCATGATGCAGGATGAAGCCCGCCGCATCGGGCAGGCCGGCTGATCGGGCAGGGCGGCAGTGAGCTACGTTACTTTTCGCGTGGTCATTCCGGCCCGCCTCAAATCGAGTCGTTTGCCGGATAAGCCCCTGCTAGATCTTGGGGGCAAACCCATGGTGGTACGTGTCTGTGAGCGGGCGCAACGCTCCGGTGCCGATACCATTGTTGTTGCCACCGATAGCCGTGATGTCCGCGACGCAGTCCGCTCGGCGGGCTTTGATGTCTGCATGACCCGTGAAGATCACCCCAGTGGTACTGACCGGATTGCCGAAGTGTGTGATCACTACGGCTGGGCCGATGAAACGGTGGTCGTCAATGTGCAGGGGGACGAACCGTTCCTGCCGCCGGCGTTGATTGATCAGGCCGCACACCAGTTGGTGGATTCGGGCGCCGATATGGCGACCCTGGCACATGCCATTCATGATGCCGGAGAGTTGTTCAACCCGAACATCTGCAAAGTGGTCATGAAGGCGAATGCCGATGCCCTGTATTTCTCGCGGGCGCCGATTCCCTTTGCACGTGATGATTTTGCGCCAACCTGGCAGCAGGGAGGGCGGCCACAGACCCTACCCACTCAAGGCTACGATTGTTATCGGCACATCGGCCTATATGCCTATCGTCGTCGTTTTTTACGAGACTATGCCAGTCTGACACCCAGTCCTCTGGAATCCATCGAGGCGCTGGAGCAGCTACGTGCCCTTTGGCACGGTTACCGGATCAGTGTGGCGGTGACCCAAACCCTGCCGCCGGCCGGTGTCGATACACCGGATGATGCCGTACGAGCGCAGAAAGCGTTTCAGGAGGATTTCGCTGCGCTGCGCATTGACCCTCAGGCGTAATTACCGTAAGTTTTTTGCAAGGTGGATATTCCACACTCTAACCATTCCATTTCATTAATCGAGGATACCGATGAAACTCATTCTGTTAGGCGCTCCGGGCGCTGGTAAAGGCACCCAGGCCAAATTTATCTGTGAAAAATTCGGTATTCCGCAAATTTCCACCGGCGATATGCTGCGCGCTCAGGTCAAAGCCGGCACACCGCTGGGCCTGGAAGCCAAAAAGCACATGGACTCGGGTGGTCTGGTGCCGGATGCCGTGATCATCGGTATGGTCAAAGAGCGTCTGAAAGAAGCGGATTGCAAGAACGGCTATCTGTTCGATGGTTTTCCACGCACGATTCCGCAGGCCGAAGCCATGAAGGATGCCGGTGTCCCGCTTGATATCGTTCTGGAAATCGATGTGCCGGATCAGGACATCATCGACCGTATGGCCGGTCGTCGTGTGCACCTGGCATCGGGCCGCACTTATCACATCAGCTACAACCCGCCCAAAGTGGCCGGCAAGGATGACGTGACCGGTGAAGATCTCATCCAGCGTGATGACGACAAGGAAGAAACCGTTCGCAAGCGCCTGGACATTTACCACAGCCAGACCAAGCCACTGGTGACCTTCTACACCACCTGGAAGAACGCTGGCGATGCTGCTGCACCGAAAGTGGCCAAAGTGGCGGGTGTTGGTAGCGTTGATGAAATTACCGCACGTGTACTGGGCGCACTGAACTAATTCAGTCGTTTCCGGTGATCGGGCGTCCGGTTGGCTCTGCCAATCTGGCGCCCGATCTGTTTTAATAGCGTATGAAAAACGCGCTGTACTTTCAGTCAGGCGGGGTCACGGCCGTTATCGGCGCCACCGCAGCCGCATTGATCGCGGCACATGCCCAACACGCAGATGGTCGACTGTATGCCGCCGAGCATGGCCTGGCCGGTCTGATCCATCAACGCTTGTTTGATGCGTCCGCCTTGTCGGAGGCGATGCGTCTGGCGTTGAGTCAGATTCCCGGCGGTGGTCTGGGTTCGGGCCGCACCTTATTGTCGCCCTATGATGAGAATCCTGAACAGTGGGCCCGCGTCCGTGATGTACTGGTTGCCCATCAGATTGCGACAATCTACGTGAATGGCGGCAACGGTTCCATGGATACCGCTGCCAAGTTGGTCGAACTGGGGGCGCGCTTTGAGCTGCCCCTCCAGGTCATTGGTCTACCCAAAACGATTGATAACGATCTGGAAGGTACCGACACCTCGCCGGGTTTCGGTTCTGCGTTGAAGTATCTGGCAGCGTCACTGATGGAAGCAGCGCGTGATCATTGCGCTATGGCGACCAAGCCCAGTGTCTTTATTCTCGAGGTTATGGGTCGGCATACCGGATGGCTCACCGCCTGTGGGGCTGTTGCACGTCTGCCGGCGGCCATGAGTAAGCCGTTAATGCTCTTTCCAGAACGCATTTTTCAGGAAGAAGCCTTTGTTGCCGCCGTACGTCAACGTTTCGAGCAACACCCGGCTTGTGTCTGTGTTGTTTCGGAAGGAATTCGTACGGAGGGTGGTGCGTTTTATGCCCAGCAGAATGTGGCAGCGCGTTACGGTCATGAGCAACTGGGGGGGGCTGGCAGTGCTGTGGCGGCACTGCTACGAGATAAGCTCGGCGTCAAAGTCCATGTGGCTGTACCGGATTACATGCAGCGTGCCGCCCGGCACGTGGCCAGTGCCACCGACATCGCGCAGGCTGAGGCCGTTGCACAACATGCCGTGCAGCTAGTCCAGCAGGGGCAGAGTGGCGTGATGGTGAATATTGTGCGCGATGCAGAGACACCGTATGCATGGCATTGTGCTTCGGTGCCGCTCGCAACCATCGCCAATCGGGAACGGTGCTTTCCCGATGCCTGGATTGATGGCCCGGGATTTGGGGTTACCGATGAGGCGTTACAGTATTTGCGCCCCCTGATTCAGGGCGAAGCCCCTGTGCTTTGGCGTGATGGTCTCCCGGACTATCCGTGGGTTGAGTGGCCGGTCATGTCCTAGCGCATCGCTTCCCGCCCATGTGATCAACCTGAAATCGTTTGCCGTAAAATCTTCTGAGTGTGTCTATGTCTGATTCGAAAAAACAAGCGGGTTTTGCCACCCGGGCTATTCATCATGCCTACGATCCTTATGCGGGTCATGGTTCGCTGAATCCGCCGCTGTATTTAAGTTCAACCTATACCTTTCCGACGATTGCCGATGGCGCAGCCCGCTTTGCGGGCGAGCAGGCAGGCTATGTGTACTCTCGGGTTGGTAACCCGACAACCGCACTGCTGGAAGAGCGCATCGCTAATCTGGAAGGCGGTGAAGCGGCACTCGTGACCGCATCAGGGCAGGGGGCAACGACCTCGTTACTCTGGACCTTGTTGCAACCCGGCGATGAGGTGATTGCCGATCAGACACTGTATGGCTGTACGTATGCGTTTTTCCACAAAGGCCTGGAAAAGTACGGTGTCCGTATTCGTCATGTGGATTTGTCTGACCCGAAAAATCTTGAACGTGCACTGACACCAGCGACGCGAGTGGTGTTTTTTGAATCGCCAGCAAACCCGAATATGCGTCTTGTGGATATTGCGGCGGTGGCGGCGATTGCCCGCGAGCACAAGATCTGGAGCGTGATTGATAACACGTATTGCACGCCTTATCTGCAGCGTCCGTTGGCATTAGGTGCCGACTTTGTGATTCATTCGGCAACCAAGTATCTGGGTGGGCACGGCGATCTGCTGGCGGGTGCGATTGTCGGGCCTAAAGTCATGCTTGATGAGGTCCGTGCTGTGGGGATCAAGGATCTGACAGGAGCCGTGCTGTCGTCTCAGGATGCCTTTCTGGTGCTGCGTGGGCTCAAGACGCTGGCTTTACGCATGGAACGTCATTCCGCATCGGCCCAACGGTTGGCCGAATATCTGGAGGCGCACCCGAAGGTGGCCATTGTGCGCTATCCGGGATTGAAATCCTTTGCGCAGTTCGATCTGGCGCAGCGTCAGATGCGTCTGCCCGGTGGCATGATTGCCTTTGAACTGAAAGCGGGCATCGAGGCGGGTATCCGCTTCATGGATCAGCTGCAGCTCTTTACCCGGGCGGTCAGCTTGGGGGATGCGGAGAGTCTGGCACAGCATCCGGCCAGTATGACGCATGCGGTGTATACCCCGGAAGAACGGGCCGAACATCAGATCAGTGATGGTTTGATCCGTCTGTCCGTTGGCCTGGAGGATGTGGAGGATCTACTGGCGGACCTGGATCAGGCGCTAGAGCAGGCCTGATCCGTGATGCGTCTTGCTGCTCAAAGCGCGTTGACCGGTATCTTCAGGTAAACCGAGCCATTGTCTTCGGCCGGTGGAAAATGACCGGCACGGATGTTGACCTGGACGGCCGGTAGAATCAGGACAGGCATCGCTAGGCTGGCATCGCGTGCTGTGCGCATCGCCACATAGGCGTCTTCATCGATGCCGTCGTGGACGTGAATGTTTTTAGCACGCTCTTCGGCGACCGTGGTTTCAAAACACACATCGCGACCCGCTGGCGGATAGTCGTGGCACATGAACAGCCGCGTATCGTCAGGCATGCTCAGGAGTTTTTTGATCGAATGGTAGAGCTGACGTGCGTCGCCACCGGGGAAATCGCAACGTGCCGTGCCCACATCCGGCATGGCAATGGTGTCACCCACGAAGACCGCATCGCCGATCTTGTAAGCGGTACAGGCGGGGGTATGTCCTGGCAGAAAAACGACTTCGCCCATCAGGTCGCCAATACGAAAGGTCTCGCCATCTGTGAACAACGTGTCGAACTGGCTGCCATCGACCGCAAATGCTGACTCCAGATTAAATACCCCTTTGAAAACCTGCTGTACGGTCCGGATATGCTCACCAATGGCGATTCGGCCACCCAGCTTCTGCTGTAGGTAAGGCGCTGCGGTCAGATGGTCGGCATGGGCATGTGTCTCAAGAATCCAGGCGACTTGCAGTTGTTGTGTTTGAACGAAATCCACCATCTCATCGGCTGAACGTGTCGACGTGCGACCCGATTTCGGATCGTAGTCGAGTACCGAATCGATAATCGCGCAGATTGATCCCGGTTTCTCGTACACTACGTAGCTGACGGTCCAGGTATCTTTGTCAAAAAATGCTTTCACGGTGGGGTGCGTGGCGGGCATGGATATTCTCGTGTTCTATAAGATATATTTAGTGTATATGATATGGGGTGGGTTGTCAGGTTTGGCAGCGTAGTACAGCGCTGATCTGATTAAATAGTGAGCATAGTGCATTAAAGGCGATATAACGTGGACCTCATGCAGTGGATTCCGGTGGTGCTCGGGTTGGCCGTAGGCTTTCTGTTGGCGCTGACCGGGGCGGGCGGGGCAATTCTGTCTGTGCCGTTACTGGTATTTGGCGTGGGGCTGTCGCTGGCGGAGGCCGGCCCGGTTGCGCTGCTGGCGGTGTGTTTGTCGTCTGCTGTCGGTGCCGGACTCGGACTAAAGGCGGGGCTTCTGCGCTATAAGGCGGCCATGGTGATGTCAGCCATGGGCCTGTTGCTCTCCCCGCTGGGGATCTGGTTGGCGACACAGGTACCGAACCGGCCGTTATCGGCCGTTTTTGCTCTGGTGTTGTTTTATGTGGCGGCGACACTATTTCTCAAGGCACAGCGAGAATTGGCAGGAACGGCCACCGATGACGCCGAAGGACCACCCTGCATGCTGCATGAAACCCGGGGCAAACTGATCTGGACACTCCCCTGTTTCCGCGCCATGCTCATGGCCGGCGGTCTGGCCGGTTTTCTATCCGGTTTACTGGGCGTTGGCGGTGGCTTTGTCATTGTGCCGGCTCTTAAACGCGTCACTAATTTACCGGCCAAAGCGATTGTTGCGACCTCCCTGGGGGTGATCACCCTGGTGTCACTGGGCGGCGTGGTGACTGCCACGATGGTGGGCCGCATGGATTGGCTGGTCGGCATTCCGTTTGCATTGGGTGCACTGGCGGGCATGCTGGTCGGTCGTCAGGTGGCGCATCATCTGAGTGGGCCCCGTTTGCAGCAGTCTTTTGCGGTGTTTGCCGGATTCGTGGCCGCGGTGATGCTGGCCAAAGCGCTGGTCATTTAAGTCAGCAGAAGGACGACACACAGTGCCAGGCCGAATAACAGCGTACTGCTGATGGTCAGTGGAATCAGGCGGTTGAGGATTGCTCTATCGGTTGGCGCTGCCCGCAGTTGGTGAAAGGTATACGCCGCAGGTAACACAATCAGCCATAAGATGAGCGCGGTCTTCGGCAAGTAGCCGGTAATGACACCGGTGCTGATCGATAGTACTGCCAGAAGGTAAAGCAGGGCACTGCCAAAAGCGGCAAAGTCCGGGCCGAATCTGACGATGAGCGTACGCTTTCCGGCGATGGCATCTGCCACGCGGTCCGGAATCTGGTTGATAAAGAGGACGTTTGCCACCAGCAGGGCGTAAGCCGTGCCGGCAATGAGCGGTGCGAGTGCGAGCGTGCCACGCTGGACGTAATCACTGCCCATGACGACCATCAACCAGGCCGCCGTGATCGTGACTTCGCCCAGTCCGCGACTTTGTAGCTTGAATGGGCGGGCGGAGTAGGCCCAACCCGCCAATAGTCCGATCAGACCGATCAACCATAAGCCCGGACCACTCACTAAGACCAGAGCGATGCCGGCAGGGATCACGGTCACCAACAGGGCATAGCCGAGCCAGGCGGTCTGTGTTTCAGAGAGCTGACCGTCCTGAATGAAACGGCTGCCACCCGTGAAGGGCGCGATCCGTTCGGTATTGGCCGCATCGCAGCCACTCAGGGCATCATAGTAGTCGTTGATCACATTGGCGCCGGCATGGGCCAACAGGGCAAAGAGCAGGGTTGCGACGGCCAACAGGGGTGATCGGAAAGCCCCGTCAGTGGCGGCTGTACAAAGCCCCAGCATGACACCCGCCAGTGTGACGGAAAGAAAGGCAGGTCGTGTCGCCGCGAGAAGCGTGGCGATAGGCATGGTCTTATAACGAATCGTTTAAAGCCGACGTGGGTCCGGCGGGCTACCGATGGTTGTTTTGTGGACAAAGATGGCACGGGAAATCTCCGTGACCCAGACAATACCATCGCCCAGCTGGCCCGTTTGTGCTACCTCGGTGATGCATTCCACGATACGGTCAGCGATCTCGTCCGGACAGACGATTTCGATGCGGACCTTTCGGGTGAAGTCTGTCAGCTCATCCTTGATGGAAACCGGCGGGCCGTGGCGTGAAGGCGCCGAGCAACCTTCTGCCTGGGAGATGGTCATCCCCGGAAAGTCCGGCATGCTGAGCAGGGATTTGCGTAGCTGCGGCAACTTGTTCGGACGGATGATGGCTTTGATTTCTTTCATGATGCACAACAGCCTTCTCAGGCTTCCACAGACTTTTCTTCGAAGTAAGGATACAGCACTGGCAGGACTAATAGGGTGAGCGCTGTCGAAGAAAGCAGTCCGGAAATTACCACCACGGCGAGTGGGCGCGTGACTTCAGAGCCCGGGCCGCTGGAGAACAGCATGGGGATCAGTGCCAGTAGCGCCACACTGGCAGTCATCATGACCGGCCGGAAGCGATGCTCGCAGCCTTCGAAGACGGCTTCACGTGTCGACCAGCCTTCATCACGCAGTTGTCGAATAAAGGACACCAGCACCACGCCGTTCAGAACGGCAATACCCCAGAGGTTGATGAAGCCTACTGCCGCCGGCACGGAAAGATACTCCCCCGAAAGCAGGAGGCCGAAAATGCCGCCGATGGATGCAAAGGGCAGCACCAGAATAATCAGCGTTGCCATACGCAACGAATTGAACAAAATGAAGAGCAGGAAAAAGATGGCCGCGATGGTGATCGGAATAATGATCATCAATCGTGCCATAGCGCGTTGCATGTTCTCGAATTGGCCGCCCCAGTCCAGGGTGTAACCCTGAGGAATGGTGACTTGTTGGTCGATCCGTTTCTGAGCCTCACTGACAAAGCCACCGAGGTCGCGATCCTGCACATTGACGCCAACAACCAGACGGCGTTTACCGGCTTCACGAGAAATCTGGGAGGGGCCATCAACCAGTTCGACTTTGGCAATATCCTTGAGTGGAATCAGGGCACCGCCGGGCGCTTTGAGGATGATATTTTCAAATGCCTCAGGTGTCTCACGGTAAACCTTGGGGTAGCGCAACACTAGCGGGAAGCGACGCTCTCCTTCGTAGATCTGAGTGGCTTCACGACCGCCGTTGGCAATTTCAATGACGTTATTCACGTCTTCTACATTCAGTCCGTAGCGGGCAATCGCATCACGGTCAATGCTCAGTGTCAGATAGTTCTGCCCCGTCACCTGTTCGATACGTAAGTCGGTGGCGCCATCCATACTCGCCAGTACCCGACCGATCTGGCTACCCAGTTTACGGAGCTCCTGGATGTCATCCCCGAAAATCTTGACGGCCACTTGCGAGCGGACGCCAGAGACCATTTCATCAACGCGTGCAGCGATCGGCTGCGATATGGCGGTTTCTACACCGGGGAGTGCTTTCAGGGCATCGCGGACTTTGTCTTCAATCTCGGTTTGCGATAGTTTTCGCTGGCCAGTGGGTTTGAGCGACACAATCGGATCGGATTCGTTCGGTTGCCCCGGATCGGCCGGGGACTCACCTCGACCCAGCCGCGAAACGGCAGATTTAACACCCGGGATGGCCGCAATGCGTTTCATGGCCTCGAATTCCATCTTGACGGATTCTTCGAGCGAGATATTCGCCTGGCGGACAATCACTGGCGTAATCGCGCCTTCCTTCATGATCGGAATAAACGATTTGCCGAGGAAGGGAAAGACCAGAAAGCTCAGCAGCAGGGTAACGCCGGCGTAGAAGATGACCCGCTGCGGGTTGGCGATGGCCCAGCGCAAGGCTTGCAGATAAGGCGCTTTGATCTTTGCCACAAAGGGTGTGTCATGATCGGCGCCGCCCTTGAGAATATAGGAGCAGAGAACCGGTGACA
>CAYLWV010000009.1:13525-34165 GCA_964387485.1 uncultured Dechloromonas sp.
GGTGTGTCATGATCGGCGCCGCCCTTGAGAATATAGGAGCAGAGAACCGGTGACAGTGTGAAGGACAGAATCAGCGAGAGCGCCAGTGCAATGGCGATGGTCAGCGCCAGGGGGGCAAACATTTTGCCTTCCATGCCTTCCAGCGAGAGGAGAGGCATGAACACCAGAATGATGATGCCGACGCCAAACAGTACGGGCTTGCCCACTTCCGTTGCGGCATCCAGAATAATACGGAGCCGCGAGACGCCTTCGTCGGCCCGCTGACCGAGACGGGCAAAGGTGTTTTCAACGACGACCACAGAGCCATCGACCATAATCCCGATAGCGATGGCCAGGCCACCGAGCGACATCAGATTGGCGGACAGGCCATAATGGTTCATGACCATAAAGGTCAACAGAGGGGTCAGTAACAGCGTCGCCGTAACGATAATCGACGAGCGGGCATCGCCGAGGTACACGTAGAGAACGATAATGACCAGCAGTACGCCCTCGAGCAGCACTTTAGCCACATTGGAAAGTGCCGCATCGACCAGGTCGGTACGATCATAGAACGGCACGATCTGCAGGCCTTCCGGCAGCAGGTGACGTTTGTTGATGTCGCTGACCTTGGCTTTGATGGCACCGACAACGCGACGGGCATTTTCGCCGCGTTGCATCTGGATGATGCCGGCTACGGATTCGGTCACACCATCCTTGACCACGGCGCCTTGACGCGTTTCCGTGCCCATACGAACCGAGGCCACATTGCGTACGAAGACCGGGGTACCGTTCACTTCTTTCAGCACGATGTTGCCGATATCGTCCAGGTCGCGGATCAAGCCAACCCCCCGAATCAGATAGCGTTCTTCATAGACCGGCATCTGGCCGCCACCGGTATTGGCATTGTTGCGGGCCAGGGCGTTGTAGACATCCTGCACCGTGAGGTTGTAATGATGCAGGCGCTCCGGGTTTGCCGAGACCTGGTATTCGCGGGCATAGCCGCCCATGGTGTTGATTTCTGCCACGCCCGGCACGCTGCGCAGCATCGGTCGCACAATCCAGTCCTGCACGATGCGGCGCTCGGTCAGCTCTTCCACCGAGAGGGCACGTTTGCTATCTGCCGGATGCTCGATGGTGTACTGGTAGACCTCACCCAGCCCGGTGGATACTGGCCCCAGGACCGGCGTCACGCCCGGCGGCATGCGCCCCATGACTTCGATGAGCCGTTCCAGCACCATCTGCCGGGCGAAGTAGATGTCGGTGCTGTCCGTAAATACCAGGGTAATGATGGCAATGCCATTACGGTTGAGCGACCGCATGTCGGTCAGACCGGGTAGGCCGGTCATGGCGATCTCGATCGGCACCGTGACAAAGCGCTCAACTTCCTCGGGCGATTTTCCCGGTACTTCGGCAGCAATCTGAACCTGAACGTTCGTCACATCCGGGAACGCATCGACCGACAGCCGGTTGATAGCGAAGAGGCCGGTGAAGAAGAGGGCGACAGCCAGGACCACAACGACAACGCGTTGGGCCAGCGCAGCACGGACGATAGGCTGGATCATGGGATGATTCGGTGACTGGTCATTAGCCGCCCGAGAGCCGCTTTTTGCGTTCAGTATTCAGATGGTATGCCTGCTGCGTGACGATCAGCGTCCCCGGTTCCAGGCCGGAGAGCACAGGCCGGACACCATTAGTTTCCGGTCCCAGCTTCACCACGGTCAGCTTGTAGTGGTTGTCACCCAGCGCAATGAAGACATGGTCGTAACCATCTTCACGTACCACGGCGGTGGCGGGTACTACGGGCCGATCCGTCGGCTTGCCTGAGATCAACAGAGTGGCCAGCATGCCGGGTTTGATCATGCGGTTCGTGTTTTGCAGCACCGTCCGAGCCGGGATGGTGCGTGTTTCGTTACTGACCAGTTCACCGACATAGACGAGTTTGCCTTCAAACTTTTCGTGAGCCAGGGCCGGGATCTCGATGCGCATGGGCTGGTCAATCGCCAGTAGCGAGGCTTCCTGTTCGGGTACCTGTGCCGTGACCCAGACTTCCGATAGATCGGCAACCGTGAACAAGGCATCGGCGGGTTGTACCACCTGACCCAGAACGATCTTTCGCTCGACGACCGTACCGTCCAAACTGGAAGTGACGGGCGCGATGGAGTTGACATTGCCGGTCTTGCCCAAGGCATCAATCTGTTCCGGAAGCATACCTAGCACCCGCAGCTGATCGGCCATGGCACGACGTTCGGCCGCCGAAGTTTCTGCTTCGCTCTGGCGGCGTTGCAGATCGGCCTTGGCGATGACATCTTCCTTGTACAGAATTTTCGCGCGGTCATAGGCGCGTGCTGCCAGTTCGTTGGTGGCACGGGCTTTCAGGTAGGCCAGCTGGGTTTGGCCGAGCTCGGTGGAGTTAATGCGGGCCAATACGGTGCCGCGATCAATTTCCTGGCCCGGCATGGCCAGGATTTCGGTCACACGACCCGTGACCGTGGCGCCAATCCGGGCCACCCGTTGCTCGTCAAACTCAACCTTGCCGCTCACCCGCAGGGTCTCTGAAAAGGGCATCACTTCAACCGGTTTGACATCGACCACCCAGGTCGGGCTATCCGGATCCGTGAGATCTGCGCTCAGATCGATAATGTCCGGGTCGTGCACGACGGCATCATCCTGAGTCTTGTGACGATCAGGCATCAAAACAGTCATGGCGATGAGGCCAGCCACGCACCAGAACAGAATGCGGTGTCGGCGTGTTGCAGGCAAGCTTCGCCAGTGGGCGACCTGTTGCGGGGCAAAGCGTTCCACCAGATTCAACAGCGGATGCCATAACCAATCGCGGGTGCGAATCCATACGCCAGTTGCCAGAGGCAGCACCAGGGGTTTGAGATTATTCCAGAGCGGGTCTATCCACTTGGCCTTTTGCGGTGCGAACACGTTCACCAGATGGGTCTTTTCCTGGCGGTAGGTTCTACGGATGCGGCGAAGCAGGGGCTCTGATACGACAAGCAGCCGCTCAGCCATGGCCAGAACATGGTGCTTGAGCCGCATGAAGAACTGATGGGTCTTTTCAGGGGAAGGTGAAGGTGTCATGCGTGTGAGCCACTCAGAAATCGGGGAGTTGGTTTGATCCCTTGTGTGGGCCTTGTGCGGATTGTTCCGGGGGGAGGTGCGAGATGGAGCGCAGGCGGTCGATCTCTACCGATACGGTGGCCAGATCAAAGCGGGCGGCAATCAGTTCATTCCGTGCGGCCCGATAGGTGCGCTGGGCATCCAGCCATTCCAGGATGCCACGCTCGCCATAACGATAGGCCGACTCCGCAATACGTTGTGCTGCGGCGGCTTGTGAGAGGAGTTCGGTTTCCAGGACGCGGACCTGGTTGCTGGCGATCTGGTACAGCTGGTAAGTGGCTTCGAGGGCTTCGGAAAAGCTCAGACGCTGGGCGTTGAGTTGATGGCGTGAACTCGATAACTCTGCTTTGGCTTTGGAGATCTGTCCGCTGCGCCAGTCCCACAGGGGAATCGTCATAACCAGGCCACCGCGGGCGTATTGCTGCGTGGGATCAACCTCCCGCTCGGCAATCAGCGCAATTTTGGGCAGGCGCATCGATTTTTCCATGCTCAGCCGATGCTCGGCCGCCCGTTGTTCTGCTTCTGTTTTCATCAGCACCGGGTTGCGTGCCAGCAATTCGGCCTTGAGGGCTTCTTTGGGGGGCAGTTTGATGGATGTCGGCAGACTGCCCTGAACGCTCCAGCCTTCCGGTAGGGGGTAGCCTACCGCCAGACGCAGGTTGGCCCGTGCCTGTTCGACGCGGAGCCGTGCCGCGTCGTTATTCTTGCGGGCGTTGAGCATTTCCGTTTCTGCCCGGATCAGATCGAACTTCGGCGACTCACCGACCTGGTGGCGCAAGGCGATCCGGTCACGAATCTGCTGGGTCAGTGACAGATCTTCATCGGAAGCGGCCGCTTCCGCCATACGGCGCAGCAGTTCGTAATAGGCCAGCTTAATGCGGGCGACTGTATCGTCTTCAAAGCTCTGCCGGTTGGCATCGGTGGCTTTGACGATTTCATCGGCGGCATCAATCCGAGCGCTGCGCACCATCGGAATTTCGATGGGCTGTGCCATCGTGATGTTGTAGACCTGACCCGAAATCGGTGTCAGTGAATTCCGTTCCTTACTGCGTCCTAACTGGCCACCAATATCCGGGTTCGGGTAAGCACGGGCAATGGTGGCATCCCCCTTAGCGGCCACGACCTGGTCACGGGAGGCCAGGACGTAGGCGTTTTCATTCAGACCAATGCCAATGAGCTGGTCCAGACTCAGTGCCGGGCCGGCTTGAACGGGTTGTGCGACGCTGAAAACCACAGCGCAGCCAACCAACAGGCGTCGGCAGGCTATGATGACACGGTCATTCATGTCGCGGAAAACAAAGGGCACAAAGGGCAAAGGGGCAAGCATAGTCGTAGCTTAAAGCCTGGACCTTAAGCACACATTAAACACCCTAAAAACCAAGCAATCTTCGTGCCTGATCAGATCGATGGATCGTTTTGTGCCGCCGATTCGTTACGGGATGCGATGACCTTGTCGATACGTTTGCCATCCATATCCACCACTTCAAAGCGCCAGCAGTCCCAATCGACGATTTCACCGGCACTGGGAATACGGCCCATCAACAGCATCAGCATGCCGGAGAGGGTGTTGTAGCGGCCCTTGTCTTCTTCCGGCAGCATTTTGAGCTTCAGGCAGTCCTTGAGCTCTGGCACTGGAATGATGCCGTCAAGAAGCCACGAACCGTCCTGGCGCGGAATAGCCCAGGCATCTTCGTGGTCGTCCGGCTTGAATTCGCCGGCAATGGCTTCGATCAGATCCTGTAACGTGATAATGCCCTGAATCTCGCCGTATTCGTCGATCACGAAAGCCATTTGCACGCCGGATGATTTGAAATGCTCCAGCAGTTCCATCCCTGTCAGTGATTCCGGGACAAACACCGCCGGTTGCAGATCGCTGCGGAAATCCGGGTTTTCGCCCCGCAGTGTCTGTGCCAGAAGTACTTTGGCATTAATAATGCCCAGTACCTCATCAAAACCGGCTTTGCAGACCGGAAAACGCGAGTGCTCCGATTCCTGGATGCGTTGCAGGTTTTCGCTCAGCGGTGCATCAAGATCCAGATAGATGATGTCGCTCTTGGGAACCATCAGCGAGGTGATCTGACGATCATCCAGACGGAACACATTGCGCACCATCTGGTGCTCACTGTGTTCAATGATGCCGGCATCAGAGCCTTCTTCAAGCAGGGCGTGGATTTCTTCTTCTGTGACGATCTGGTTCACGCTGTTCCGGACGCCCAGTAGCCGGAGCAGGATCTGTGTCGAGCCGGATAGCAGCCGCACCAGGGGACGGGCGACACGGGCCAGTGTCAGCATCGGGCGTGCGACGAGCCGGGCGATGGGTTCCGGGTTGGATTGGCCGATACGCTTCGGCACCAGTTCACCGAGCACAATGCTGGCGTAGGTAATGATGAAGACGATCAGGGTTGATGCGAGCCAGCCGGATGTGGTGTCGCTGACGCCGATCTGTTCCAGCCAGACAGCAACCGGGGCGGACAGCGCCGATTCGGCAACCACCCCGTTCAAAATACCGATGGTCGTAATGCCTACCTGAACCGTGGATAGAAAACGGTTCGGGTCTTCTCCCAGTTCTAGCGCGGCAGCGGCCTGTCGGTCACCCGACTCCACCATTTTCTGCAACTTGCTGCGCTTTGCCGTCAGTAGTGCGACTTCTGCCATGGCAAAAAGTGCATTCACCGCAATCAGTGCCACCAGAATGGCAACGTCCATGGAATATCCTGGGAGTTTGTAAGCCGCTATTGTACTTCAGCGGGCTCAATGGATTGTTACAACGATTTAGCGCCGCCCGGCGGTGCCTCGTGTAAGACTGCGTTGTGAAACTCCGCGCGGATCTGGTTCAGATCCACCGTCGGCTGAGGGATCTGGGGCGCCATGGCTTCCAGGGTTTCGAGGACGATGCAGGCGACAGCATAGTTTCGGTACCACTTATGATCCGAAGGAATCACAAACCAGGGTGCGCTCTGAGTTGAGGTTTGTTTCAGTACCTGGGCATAGGCCTCGCGGTAGACATCCCAGTATTGCCGTTCCGTATAGTCGGCCGTGCTGATCTTCCAGTTTTTTGCCGGGTCATCAAGGCGTGCAGCAAAGCGGGTCAATTGTTCTTCGCGGCTGATGTGCAGGAAGAATTTGATGACGCGGGTGTTGTTCTGGGTCGCCAGTAACGACTCGAACTGGTTGATCTGCTCGTAGCGCAGCGCCAGTTGTGGCTTCGGGCAGAGTTGATGGACGCGTGCCACCAGGACATCTTCGTAGTGCGAGCGATTGAAGATCGCGACTTCTCCGCGGGCGGGCGCGTGAGGATGAATCCGCCACAGAAAATCGTGACGTGCTTCAATCGGGGTTGGTTGTTTGAAACCGGTGACTGTACAGCCTTGCGGGTTCATCATACCCAGAACATGCCGGATCGTACCGTCTTTGCCAGCAGCGTCCAGGCCCTGTAGGACAATCAGCAGACCTTGCCGGTTTTCGGCATATAGACGGTATTGCAGTGCGCGGATCTTTTTAGCGATGTTCTCGGTGGCCTTGATCGCGGCTTTTTCCGTGATGTCGCCAGGGGTTTTACTGGCGTACTCGCTATCGATTCGCGCGGTTTTGCCGTTGACCCGTAACGTGTTAGCCAGTGTCATCGGATTGATAGCTGGTCAGGTGGCTACGGCTGGGTTAAGTGTGTATGTACCGGTCAGCGATGCCTGGCCAAGAACATGACCCTGCATGGCGGCCAGGACATCAGCGCCGGTGAACTTGCCTTCAAGATTGAGCCTAGCCACATCCAATGCGTAAACAGTAAAGACGTAGTGGTGTAAACGCATATCGTTCCACGGGGGGCAGGGGCCATCGTAGCCATAGTAATCGCCACGCATATCGGCATCGCCGGCAAACCAGGCGGTGTAGTCGTTAATCCCCTGGCGTGCGCCGAGCGGGGCGCCGGGGCCGGCCTTACCGCAAGGCGTCACTTCGGAAGAGAATTGGCCGGCAGTCAGTTGTTGTGTGCCGGCCGGCAGATCTACCAGCACCCAGTGATAAAAATCGACACGCGGCAAATCTGCTTCAACCACCTTGCCTTCGATATTGACGTTGTCGCCGACCGAAGGGACGTCCGGATCCACGCAGATGACCGCAAACGATTGTGTGCCGGCAGGTGCATCCGACCAGCTCAGTTCAGGGCTCTGGTTGCTGCCCAAGCATACATGGGATTTCTCACTGGGAATACAGAAGGCGAGTTGACCGTCAATCGGTTGGTTCGCGGCAATGCTCTGGCTAGTCAGTTTCATATCGGTCTCCTGCATTTTATAGGGTCGGCAAAAGCGTGCTGCCGCCGGATTGTGCAGATGATTTTGCGCCGGGTTCAGCTTTTACGGAAGTCCCTTGGCCGAAAACCCAGTAAAAAGAGTGTGCCGCCATACACGATGCCGGCTGCAGTGATCAGACCGCCCAGCCAAAGTACCCGGTCGGTCAGCGGTGACTGTAGCCAGAAGCTGTCCGTCTGATAGCCAGTAAGCAGCACCGCAGCCATCGCGAGTAGTGCCACGCCCAGTTTGGTCAGAAATACGGGCCAGCCGGGTAAGGGTTCGTAGATGGCGGCTTTGCGCAGCCCTTGATAAAGCAATCCGGCATTCAGGCAGGCGGCTAGACCGATGGACAATGCCAGGCCGGCTTGCTTGAGCGGACCGATAAATACCAGGTTCATCAATTGGGTGGCGACGAGTGCGGTGATGGCAATCTTGACCGGGGTTTTGATGTTCTGACGGGCGTAAAAGCCGGGAGCCAGCACTTTGACAAGGATCAGGCCGCTTAAACCGATGCTGTAGGCAATCAGGGCGTGGCTGGTTTCGCTCACGTCACGTGCGGTGAAGGCGCCATGCATGAAGAGGGTGGAGATGAGCGGCACCGCCAGAATGGCCAGACCCAGCGCGGCGGGGAGTGTGAGCAGGAAGCAGAGGCGCAAGCCCCAGTCGAGCAGGCTGGAGTAGGCGGCTGTGTCACCGCCATGATGATGACGGGTCAGGCTCGGCAGGATGACCGTCCCGATGGCCACGCCGAGCATCCCGGCCGGAAACTCCATGAGGCGATCTGCATAGTACAGCCAGGAAATGCTGCCGCTTTCGAGGAAGGAGGCAAACACGGTATTCAGGAGCAGGCTAATTTGACTGACTGATACCCCGAGCAGTGCAGGGATCATCAGTAGACCGATGCGCTTGACGCCGGGGTCTTGCCAACAGGTTTTGAGATTCAGGCTGAAGCGGGGCAGGCAATCAATCTTGTGCAGAGCGTAAAACTGAAGTCCGAGCTGGAGAATGCCACCGATGATCACGCCCCAGGCCAGTGCCTTGACCGGCGGATCAAACCACCCCTGCGCCAGGGCGGCCATCAGAATCAGGCTGACATTGAGCAGCACCGGGGTGAAGGCCGGCACGGAAAATTTGCTCCAGGTATTCAGAATGCCGGCCGCGAAGGCTACCATCGACATGAAGAAGATGTATAGAAAGGTAATGCGGGTCAGCGTGACGGCCAGGTCGAATTTATCGGCATCTTCCAGAAAGCCGGGGGCCGAAATGGTAACGATTGCGGGCGCCCACCAGATGCCGAGTAGGGCAACGAGCAAAACGGTCGTACCCAGAACGCTGCCAGTACGGTCAATCAGGCGTCGGGTCTCTTCGGCACCCCGTTGCTTATGATATTCACCCAGGAGCGGGACAAAAGCCTGTGAAAAAGCGCCTTCGGCAAACATCCGGCGCAGCAGGTTGGGTAGCTTGAAAGCGACAAAAAAGGCGTCGGTTGCGGCATCGGCGCCAAAACTGCGGGCAATGACGAAATCCCGCACAAAGCCCAGAATGCGCGAAAGAAAGGTAAAACCACTGACGGTGGCCACGGAACGAAGAAGACTCATGGCCGAATTGTACGATGGTTGCACTTGTTTGAGGTTTCCGGTATAGTCGCGTGTTTTCGAATTCCCCCACGAAGGATGTTCCATGGCCAATAGCGCCCAAGCCCGCAAACGTGCCCGTCAGGCAATGAAGCAGCGTGCCCACAACGCCAGCCAGCGCTCCGAATTCCGTACGGCCATCAAAAAAGTGCGCCGTGCCATTGAGGCTGGTGACAAGTCGGCAGCGCAAGCTGTTTATGCAGCTGCAATCAGCGTTATCGACAGCATTGCTGACAAGCGTATCGTTCACAAGAACAAGTCGTCGCGTCACAAGAGCCGTCTGTCGGCACAGATCAAGGCCATGGCTGCCTAAGTCTGATCTGACTGCACAAAAAAAAGCACCTTTGGGTGCTTTTTTTACGCCGGTGACTTTTACGTTGTTTGCTTTGGTATTCGTCTCTGAGGTGGCCCTTGTTTTCAAGGGCCAGGCACGCTGATTATTCGGAGCGTGTCGGAACGGTTGGTGGGTAAACGACCACATCCGCCATGACGTCGTCAATATTGCAAATTTCCAGGCTACAGACACCATCCAGCAACACTAGGTCATTGTCTTTGGCAAAATTGGCCAGAAACCGGTAGCCGATGGGGGAGATGTCATAGAGTGCGCCATCGATAAACACACACTTGTCGCCTTCCCATTCACCAGGGCTGACGTAGGGCGAGTAGCGCATTTTCTTTTCGGCCCCAAAAGCCGACATCACGCCACAGAGGCGCTCTGCCCAATCCGATGGACGGAATTTCTTGCCGTCCTGGGTGCGGCCAACAATGACGAGGCTAGGCGACAGGTTCGAGGTGCTTTTGGCGTCGTCTGTCGGTGTGGGGCTGTTCATGTCAACATTCTATCGGCTTTTGTCTGCTTGCGGGAGTGGATCGTCAGCCACTTTTGCCATAAAATCACGAAGAACAACTTCAGTACGCGTTGCGGCGACGATTCGGTCGGGCCTGGCCCGGTGTTCGTTCTCGCCGCTTTTTTGTTTTTTTGCTTGAGCACTGCCTTTTCCTTTTTGGCCGAGAAGTCACCATGACCCATGTGATGAATACTTATGCCCGTCAGCCTGTTGCCTTTACTCATGGCGAGGGCAGCTGGATTGTCGATACCGAGGGCAAGCGTTATCTGGACGCACTGTCGGGTATCGCTGTGAATACACTGGGTCACAATCACCCGGATCTGGTGCATGCACTGGCACAACAGGCGGGTCAACTACTCCACACCTCAAATCTGTATCGTATTCCTCTGCAGGAAGAGCTGGCCGATAAACTGGCTTCGCTGTCCGGTATGGAAGAAGTGTTCTTCTGTAACTCCGGTTGTGAGGCTAACGAAGCCGCCATCAAGCTGGCGCGCTTTTATGGTCACCGTCAGGGCATCGAGAATCCCACGATTATTGTCATGGAGCATGCGTTCCATGGCCGGACAATGGCCACGCTCTCGGCAACGGGCAATCGTAAGACGCAAGCCGGTTTCGAGCCGCTGGTCAGTGGTTTTGTGCGTGTTCCCTACAATGATATCGACGCCATTCGCCAGGTCGCCGAGCATAACCAGAATGTGGTTGCCGTGCTTCTAGAAATGATCCAGGGCGAAGGGGGTATCCATCTGGCCGATGACGAATTCCAGCGCCAGCTGCGCACCCTCTGTGATGACAAGGGCTGGCTGATGATGACCGACGAAGTGCAGTGCGGTATCGGTCGCACCGGCAAGTGGTTTGGTTTCCAACATGCGGGTGTGCGCCCGGATGTGGTGTCGCTGGCCAAAGGCCTGGGCTCTGGCGTCCCGGTGGGCGCCTGTATGGCGGGTGGCCGTGCCTCAGGCCTGTTTGGTCCGGGTAACCATGGCTCCACCTTCGGTGGTAACCCGCTGGCCATGCGTGCCGCCAAAACGACCATTGATGTCCTGGAGCGAGATCAGCTGCTGCAGAATGCCGACAAAATGGGTCGTGCCATCCGTGACGGACTGCGTGCCCGTATTGGCGAGTTCCCGGAAGTCGTCGATATCCGTGGCCGCGGTCTGATGATTGGTATCGAACTGGATCGCCCCTGCGGTGAGTTAGTGGCACAGGCGCGCGACGCCGGTCTGCTGATCAACGTGACTGCCGATTCGGTGGTCCGTCTGCTGCCATCGCTCAATATCCATCAGGCGGATGTTGACACGCTGGTTGAGCGCCTCTCCGACGTTATCACCCGTTTCCTGGGAAAGTAATATGGCTTTGAGACACTATCTCCAGTTCAGCGATTTCAATCGCGAAGAGTACGAGGTTCTTTTCGCACGCACCCGCTGGATCAAGGAACGCTTCAAGTCATATCAGCAATACTGGCCGCTGGTTGACCGCACGCTGGTCATGATTTTCGAAAAGGCCAGTACCCGTACGCGTCTGTCCTTCGAAGCCGGTATGCAGCAGCTGGGGGGGGCGGCCATCTATCTGAATACACGCGATTCACAGTTGGGCCGTGGTGAACCTGTGGAAGATGCCGCACAGGTGATCTCGCGCATGAGCGATATCGTCATGATCCGCACCTACGAGCAGAGCATTGTCGAGCGCTTCTCGACCTATTCACGTGTGCCGGTGATTAATGGCCTAACCAACGAATATCATCCGTGCCAGATTATGGCCGATATCTTTACCTACCATGAACACCGTGGTGATCTACGCGGCAAAACCGTGGCCTGGATTGGTGATGCCAATAATGTCTGTAACACCTGGTTGCAGGCTGCCCGTATCCTTGATTTCAAAGTGAATGTGTCGACGCCGCCGGGTTATGAGCTCGATATGTCGCTGGTCGGTGGCAACGGCAGCCACTTCGAAGTCTTTGCTGATCCGATGGATGCCGCCCGCGGCGCCGATCTGGTCACCACCGATGTCTGGACCTCGATGGGCTTCGAGGCGGAAAATGACGAACGCCTCAAAGATTTTGCCGATTGGCAGGTCGATGACGACATGATGTCCGTGGCCAACCCTGGTGCTTTGTTCATGCACTGTTTGCCGGCACATCGTGGTGAAGAGGTGGCGGCTAGCGTCATCGACGGCCCGCAGAGCGTGGTCTGGGATGAAGCCGAGAATCGTCTGCATGTGCAGAAGGCATTGATGGAGTTTTTATTGCTGGGTCGGGTTGACTGATCCGGTAGAGTTTTGTTTTTAACATTGAGCGGAAAGCAGCAATGAGCGATATCAAAAAAGTGGTACTGGCCTATTCGGGCGGTCTGGACACCTCGGTAATTCTGAAGTGGCTTCAGGACACCTACGGGTGTGAAGTAGTGACCTTTACGGCGGATCTGGGGCAGGGCGAAGAGCTGGAGCCGGCACGTGCCAAAGCGCTGAAGCTGGGCATCAAACCGAAGAACATCTTCATTGATGATCTGCGTGAAGAGTTCGTGCGTGATTTCGTGTTCCCGATGTTCCGTGCCAATACCGTGTACGAAGGTGAATACCTGCTGGGCACCTCGATTGCCCGTCCGTTGATCGCCAAGCGCCTGATCGAAATCGTTAACAAAACCGGTGCCGATGCCATCTGTCACGGTGCAACGGGTAAGGGCAATGACCAGGTTCGCTTCGAACTGGGTGCCTACGCACTCAAGCCCGGCGTCAAAGTGATCGCGCCGTGGCGTGAATGGGATCTGCTCTCGCGTGAAAAGCTCATGAAGTACGCCGAATCGCATGGCATTCCCATCGACATGAAGCACAAGAAGGGTGGCTCACCCTATTCGATGGATGCCAACCTGCTGCACATCTCCTTTGAAGGCCGTCATCTCGAAGATCCGGCGGCCGAAGCCGAAGAGTCGATGTGGCGCTGGACCGTGTCGCCGGAAAAGGCACCGAACAAGGCTGAATACATCGATATTCAATACATGAAAGGCGATCCGGTGGCCATCAACGGCAAGAAGATGAAGCCGCATGACATTCTGGCCTTGCTCAACCAACTGGGCGGTAAGCATGGCATTGGTCGTCTGGATCTGGTGGAAAACCGTTACGTCGGCATGAAGTCGCGTGGCTGTTACGAAACCCCGGGGGGCACCATCCTGCTCAAGGGCCACCGCGCGATCGAATCGATTACGCTGGACCGTGAAGTCGCTCATCTCAAGGATGACCTGATGCCGCGTTACGCCAGCCTGATCTATAACGGTTACTGGTGGAGCCCGGAGCGCAAGGCGCTGCAAACTCTGATCGATCATACGCAGGAACATGTCAACGGTAGCGTTCGCCTCAAGCTGTACAAGGGTAACGTGATCGTCGTCGGCCGTGATTCGAAGCATGATTCGTTGTTCGATCCGACGATTGCCACCTTTGAAGATGACGCAGGTGCCTACGATCAGAAGGATGCCGGCGGCTTCATCAAACTGAATGCGCTGCGTATGCGGATTGGCGCCAATCGCGATGCCCGCAAGGAAGCCAAAGCCAGCAAAGCGCCTGCCAAGAAGGCTGTCGCCAAAAAAGCGCCGGCCAAAATCAAAGCAGTCGTGAAGGCCCCGGCAAAGGGTGCCGCTAAAGCAACTGCCGCTAAAAAGGCGTAAATGATGGAAGGTACCCTGTTCGGTTTTACGGAAGAGCAGATCGCCGACTTCATGTCGACGTACGGCGTGGCAGGATTCATCCTGTTCATGCTCTTCATCATTGCCGAAATCGCCATCAAATCG
Source organism: uncultured Dechloromonas sp. (assembly GCA_964387485.1). GTDB lineage: Bacteria > Pseudomonadota > Gammaproteobacteria > Burkholderiales > Rhodocyclaceae > Fluviibacter. The sequence continues at coordinate 27,175 of CAYLWV010000009.1, forward strand.
AAGGCGGGTAAGCTGGGTACCGCCATTCTGTTCTTTGTTCTCGCCTTCGGCATGGTCGGCTACATGGCCAAAGGCATCATTCAGAAAATGTGGGGAATCTAATGGCTCAATACGATAATGTTTCCGTGGTGAAAGCCGCTAATGTCTATTTCGATGGCAAATGTGTCAGCCATACCATCCAGTTTGCCGATGGCACCAAAAAGACCGTCGGTGTGATTCTGCCGTCGTCGTTGACCTTCAATACCGGCGCTCCGGAAGTGATGGAAGGTGTGGGTGGTGCCTGTCGCGTGCGCCTCAAGGGCGAAACGGCGTGGAAGGATTATGCGGCAGGTCAGTCGTTTGATGTGCCGGGTAACTCGTCATTCGAGATTGCCTGTGACGAGCCGTATCACTACGTCTGTCATTTCGGTTAATCATCATGCCCAGTTTTGATATCACCTCCGAAGTCGATATGCCATCGCTGAAGAATGCGGTGGATGTCGCCAATCGCAAGATTACCAATCGGTATGACTTCAAAGGTTCGGACGCTAAAGCTGAACTCAATGAAAAGGATAAGACCATCATCCTGCATGCTGATAATGACTTTCAGCTGGATCAGATGCAGGGCATTCTGCTCCCTGAAATGACGAGCAAATCGATTGATGTGCGTTGTCTGGACCATGGGTCGGTGCAGAAGGTGGGTGGCAACAAGGTGAAGCAAGAGCTCAAGGTGAAGGTGGGCATCGAGCAGAACACGTCCAAGAAGATCGTCACCCTGCTCAAAGACTCTAAGATGAAAGTCCAGGCGTCGATTCAGGGCGAAGCGGTGCGTGTGACCGGTGCCAAGCGCGACATCCTGCAGGAGGCGATTGCATTGGTTAAAGACGGTATCAAGGATCTGCCACTGCAATTTGGTAACTTCCGCGAGTAATATCCAAGGGCGCCCCTGGCGCCCTTTTTTAATGCCATGGCGATCACTCCTGAACAACTCCGACGTGCTTTCGCTGCATTGCCCCCCGGTGGTCATGCGGCGCACCCTGGCGTGGAAGAGATCGTGGATGAACCGATCCCTGAAGAAATTCGCGAGCGTTTGAAGACCGGGCGTCGGCCAGCCGCTGTGCTCGTGCCGATCCTGCAATCGGCACCGGATGCGCCGTTGCGGCTGCTTCTGACGCAGCGCACGGCACATTTACGGGATCACGCCGGTCAGATCAGTTTTCCGGGTGGCGGGCTGGATCCGGGGGAGAGTGCAGTCGCCGGTGCACTACGCGAAGCCTGGGAAGAGATTGGTCTCGATCCTCAACGGGTGGACCCGTTCGGCCAAATGCCTCAATACCTGACCGGGACCGGTTTCAGTGTCTCACCGGTGCTGGCCTTTGTGCATACACCCGTTGATTTAACCCCGCAGGCGGACGAAGTGGCCGAGATTTTCGAGGTCCCGCTCGATTTTGTACTGGATCCGAGAAATTTCCGCCAGGAGACGCGTTTTTATCGTGGCACCTGGCGTTCTTTCAATGCCGTCCCCTGGGCTGGTCGCTATATCTGGGGCGCAACTGCCGGGATGCTGGCTCAGTTATCCGGCATCACGCATGGCACGTGAGAAATATGCTATCTTGCAAATAAATAGTGATAGCCTGTTCCATTCTGGTACTGGCGTCAGGACTGAATAACAGGCTTTAGATTTATGAAACTCGTTGTACTGATTCTTGCATTGCTCATCGAACAGGTTCGTCCTCTGCCGTATGCCCGTCTGGTCGGACAGCCGATGACACGTTTGGCTAACTGGGTCGAAAGTGTTTTTGATTCGGGCAACCGTCAGCATGGCTTTATGGCCTGGCTTTTAATTGTCGGCGGTGGCGTTTTACTGGCAACGATCCTTGATGCCGTACTGTCGAGTATCAACCTGCTGTTAGGTCTGGCTTTCGGCGTTCTGATCCTGTATCTGACGCTGGGTTTTCGCCAGTTCAGCCATTCGTTCACCGAAGTCAACGAGGCGCTGCAGGCGGATGATGTTCCGGCTGCTCGCAAAGCCATGAAGGCCTGGAACAGTGAGTGCCCGGACAACGCCAGCTCGGATGAAATTGCCCGACTCGCTATCGAGACCGGGGTGCTGGCTTCGCATCGCCATGTGTTTGGCGTATTGGCTTGGTTTGTAGTGTTTGGTCCGGTCGGTGCCGTGTTTTATCGCTTGACCGCATTCCTGGCCACACACTGGAACGGCAGCGACCGTAAGGATGAAGAGCTGGTGGGCGAACATGCCGCCGAAGAAGTCCAGGTCAAGCGTCGTCAGTTTGGTGCCTTTGCCCGTCAGGCGTTTGCGCTGGTCGACTGGCTGCCGGCCCGTATGACCGCCGTGGCTTTTGCCATTGTCGGCAACTTTGAGGATGCAATTTACTGCTGGCGCGAGCAGGCCAAGACCTGGCGCGACCATACGGCAGGTGTGATTGTGGCTGCCGGTGCCGGCGCTCTGGGCGTTAAGCTGGGTGGCGAACTCAGCCATTCGCCGATTCTCGAAGATGATGCCGCTGTCTCTGACCGTCCTGAAATCGGGGTGGGGGAAGAAGCCACACCAGCCATTTTGCCGTCAGCCATCGGATTGGTCTGGCGCGCTTTGATTTTGTGGGTGATACTACTCGCAGTTGTAGGGCTCGCCGCTTGGGTGGGTATTTGATTCGTTAAAACCAGTATAGGTTGGGAGACAGAAGCATGAGCAGAGACGTTGTTGTACTGAGTGCAGTTCGTTCGGCCATTGGCGCTTTTGGTGGTTCGTTGGCAGATATGGAGCCGTGTGAACTGGCCGGCACCGTCATGAAGGAAGCCGTAGCCCGTTCTGGCGTGGATCCTCTGGCGATCAATTACGTGACCGTCGGTACCACGATGCCGACCGATTCGCGTTATGCCTATGTTTCCCGCGTGGCTTCCATCCAGGCCGGTCTGTCGATGGATTCTGTTGCCATGCAGGTTAGCCGACTGTGTGCTTCGGGTCTGCAGGGTATTGTGACCACCGCCCAGAACATCATGCTGGGAGATGCCGATTACGGTATCGGTGGCGGTGTGGAAGTGATGTCTAAGGCCAGCTACATGCTGCCGGCCCTGCGTACCGGCGCCCGCATGGGTGACACCAAGGCCATCGACAGTATGGTTGCCGTGCTGACTGACCCGTTCGGTGTTGGCCACATGGGTATTACGGCAGAAAACCTGGCCGCCAAGCACGGTATTACCCGTGAAGCCCAGGATGCCTTCGCCGTTGAGTCGCAGCGTCGCGCTGCTGCCGCCATCGAAGCCGGTCACTTCAAGTCGCAGATCGTTCCGATCATCAAGCAGACTCGCAAAGGCGAAGTCGTGTTTGATACCGACGAGCACGTCAAAGCGGGTACGACCATGGAGTCGCTGGCCAAAATGAAGCCGGCTTTCAAGAAAGAAAATGGCACGGTCACGGCCGGCAACGCCTCGGGTATTAACGACGGTGCTGCCTTCTTTGTGCTGGCTGATGCTGCAAGCGCCGTCAAGGCTGGTCAGAAGCCGCTGGCGCGTATTGTGTCTTATGCCGTCGCCGGTGTGCCGAACCACGAAATGGGTGAAGGCCCGATTCCGGCAACCCAGCTGGCGCTGAAGAAGGCCGGTTTGAAGCTGGATCAGATGGATGTGATCGAGTCGAACGAAGCTTTTGCCGCTCAGGCACTGTCAGTCATGAAGGTTCTGGGCCTCGATCCGGCCAAGACCAACCCGAACGGTGGTGCCATTGCGCTGGGTCACCCGGTGGGTTGCTCGGGTGCGTTCATTGCCACCAAGGCCGTGTACGAACTCAACCGCATCGGCGGTAAGTACGCACTGGTCACCATGTGTATCGGTGGTGGTCAGGGTATCGCCGTAATCTTCGAACGCTGCTGATCTTTCAGCCGCGTTATGAAAACCGCCCTCCGGGGCGGTTTTTTTATGTCTGGGTTTGTTGCCGCGATGACTTGTTTTCGGTGAGGAGTCGGCGCAGAAGTTGCAATCGGGTCTCTGTCGCCGTACCGTCGGAAACGGCTGCCTGTAGGGCGCAACCTGGGTCTTTGTCATGCCGGCAGTCACGGAAACGGCAGTCTCCGAGATGGGGGCGGAACTCCGGGAAGGCGAGCAGGATATCTTCATCGCCGAGATGAGAGAGCCCGAAGACCTGTAAACCTGGAACATCAATGACCGTCGTCGCTGGACCCTGTTGATAGGCCTGTACGGTCGTCGTGGTATGGCGACCGGTATCCAGAAAGCGGGAGATATCCCCGATGGTCGCTTTGGCGTCAGGCACCAGCGTATTGATCAGCGACGATTTGCCCATGCCGGATTGCCCCGTGAGCACGACAGAGTGATCGACGAGCTTCTGACGAAGTTCTGCCATGCCTTGATCATTCAGTGTGGAGGTGTGCATCACGGGTAAGCCGATATCCGTAAAGGGTGCGATGAGCGCTTCGGCGCGCGGCAACAGGTCGGTGAGATCGGCCTTGTTGAGGATGATCTGGAACTCGATGCCCTCGGCAGCACAGGCCACCTGACAACGGGAGAGTAACTCTGGATCAAAGGAGGGTTCCGTGGCCACGACAAACCAGACCTGATCCACATTGGCGGCGATCGCCTTGTCCTTGAATTGATCCGAGCGGCGGAACAGATTCTGGCGTGGCTCAATCTTTTCAATGACGGCCTGGGGTTGGGTGACGTCACCGGAATTACCGAGATCCGTGAGTTGTACCCGGTCATTGACGGCGACCTCATGCCTTTTGCCTCGGGCAATACAGTGCCAGAGCTGGCCGGCTGCATCCCGCGCCACGTAGTGGCGCCCATGGCTGGCGATGATGCGGGCGCTGAAGGTTGTGCTCATGCGTGCTTCACCGATTGCGCCGAGAGGTGGGCGATGCGCAATGTGGCCGGTGGGTGGCTATCGTGAAACAGCGAATACACCGCGTCCGGCGTCAGTGTTGCCGCATTTTCCCGGTACATGGTCAGCAGTGCATGGATCAGTTCCTGGGCACTGCTGTGGCTGGCGGCGTAGGCATCTGCTTCGTATTCGTGTTTGCGCGAAAGGGCATTGCTCAATGGCGTGAGCGGGAGCAGGCATAGCGGCATCACGAGGCTGAAGAGCGCCAGTGCGGTGGCTGGGTTTGCAGTACTGACACCGAGGCCACTGTAAAACCATGGCGCATGCAGGAGCTGAAACAGCGTCCAGAGTAATGCCAGCGAGAGCCCCGCCATCAGCATCAGCCGTTTTAGCAGATGTTTGCACTGATAGTGACCGATTTCGTGAGCGAGCACGGCTTCCAGTTGATCAGGCGTTAGCTGTGCGATCAGGGTATCGAACAGGACGATGCGGCGATTTTTGCCGAATCCCGTGAAGTAGGCGTTGGCGTGGGCAGAGCGCTTCGAACCATCCATCACAAAAAGGCCAGCGGCATTGAAGCCGCAGCGCTGCAATAAGGCATCCAGCTTGGCCTTGTGTGGGCTGTCGGGCATGGGCGTGAATTTATTGAACAAGGGGGCAATGAGCACCGGATAGATAAAGAGCAGGAGTGCATTGAAGCTCATCCAGCCCAGCCAGGCCCAGAGCCAGCTGAGCGGGGTGGCGAGGTCAAGCAACCACAGAATCAGTGAGAGGAGGGGGAGGGCAATGATCAGGCTGATCAGGGCATTGCGCAGCAGATCTGTTACGAATAGTCGCGGCGTCATGCGATTAAAGCCGAAGCGTTCCTCCAGGTGGAATTGACGATAGATGGCGAGAGGTAAATCGATGAGGCCGGATAGCATGCCCAGGCAGGTGAGGAATATCAGTCCGGTGAGCAGCGTGGATTCGCCACCGTACAAAGCCGTTGCGAAGCCGTAGAGTAAATTAATGCCGCCACCCAGGGTGAGCAGCAATAGCCAGCAGGTTTCAACGAGCAGTTGCGTTTGCGTCAGGCGCATTTTGGCCAGGGTGTACTCAGCGGCCTTCTGGTGTGACTCCTGGCTAATCACATCGGCAAAGGCGGCGGGAACCTCGGTCTGGTAACGCGTGACATTGTTTGTCTGGCGTTGGTTAAGCCATAGTTTGACGCAGAAGTTAACGGCAACCAGGGCAACGAACAGGAGAGAAATATCAGGCATGAGTTCGAGAGTGATGGCGGATGACTATGACACAATGTCGCATCTTAAAGCATCGGGTAAAGGGGTGTGCAGATATGACTGTGGATCAGCGTCGTCTTGTTTGGCTGGATATGGAAATGACCGGTCTCAACCCGGATGTGGACACGATTCTGGAACTGGCTATGGTGGTGACCGATGCCGACTTGAATGTCGTTGCCGAGTCGCCCTCCTGGGCGGTGCATCAGCCGGATGCCGTTCTGGACGGTATGGATGACTGGAATACGAAGACCCACGGTGACTCAGGCCTGACCAAGCGCGTTCGTGAGTCGGCGCAGGGCATGCGGGCAGTGGAGCTCGCTGCGATTGAATTCATGCAAGCCTGGCTCCCGAAAGGGGTGAGCCCGATGTGTGGCAATTCGATTTGTCAGGATCGCCGCTTTATGGCGCGTTATATGCCGGAACTGGTCACTTGGTTCCATTATCGCAATTTGGATGTCAGTACGATCAAAGAACTGTGCCGGCGCTGGCGCCCCGATCTGTCAGCCAAGGTGAACAAGACCGGTGCGCACACTGCGCTCGCGGATACGCACGAATCCATTGACGAGCTGCGTTATTACCGTCAGCACTTTCTCAAGGTTTCGGTTGATCCGTCGTAGCCCGATAGTAGAGGGTGTAGCGTTCTGCCCGGTTGCCGCGACGGTGGCCAGACCAGACCCGATTGGCACCTTCCCAGCTCTTGGGCGGTTTAATGTCGGATTGATTGCCCGGCGTTTCAGTCAGTAACCAGTTGCAGGTCTTCCCTGTAGTAATGGCCGAACGCGGCATGGGGCGGTTGAGTTCGAAGCCGAGTGCCGCACGGGCATCATCGGAGACCTTGTACGTGGCAATGCAGCCAGGGCTGTTCAGTTGTTTGCCCAGTTGG
>CAYLWV010000009.1:34265-36188 GCA_964387485.1 uncultured Dechloromonas sp.
GGAGACCTTGTACGTGGCAATGCAGCCAGGGCTGTTCAGTTGTTTGCCCAGTTGGTCTGCCAGGCGGTTGAAGCTCATACCGTGATCCAGCCACGGGGACCAGAGTGCAACCACCAGGGCCCAGATCAGGGTGATGCCGGTAAACCAGTGCTGTATACCGCGTACCGGTGAGCGTGGAATGTTGCGCATCAGCACAAACCAGCCAATGGTCAGCAGGAATGCCACGGCCGGTGCCAGCAGGGTGAGTGGTGTTCTGAAGCCTGGTTCCAATCGGGTCACCGTCTGCGACAGGTGTTCGGGCCAGCCGAAATGAATGGCGCTCCAGCCCAGCCAGACAAAGGCGGCTGTGAAGGTAAACAGGGTCAGCGTGAAGGCATCCAGCATATTGGCGGCACCACGACGTAGGTGCGTCACCGAGGCCGTGGCCAGCAGCAGCATCGGCATGAGTAGGACGAGTGATTTGGAAGGGCGGATGGCTGAGGCGCCGATTTCCAGGGCCAGCGCTGTAAATAGGACGACCAGCGGAATGATCGTTTCCCGACGCCAGAACGTGAGGCGGCGGCGCCACAAGGTCCACGCAGCAATGGGCCAGGCCGGCCAGGTGGCCCAAGCCAGCAGTTTGATGAAACCTAGTGCGGCGGTTGGTAGTTCGTTGACGGTGCGCCAAGTCGTTGTCGGCCAGATGGCGTCAAATAAGGCATCGGCCAGATTGGCCGCCTGGGTGTCGGCAAATGCTGCGGCATGGATGAACCAGGAAAAACCAATAAGCAGGCCGAGCATCAGCCCAATCAGTGTGTTCAGCCGCAGTCGGGGTTTGACCAGAAACAGGCCCAGGAGTACCAGCACCAAGGGGAGGGCAATGCTCAAACCGCCGGCAAGCAAGGTGATGCCAACCCCCAATCCTGTTAGCAACGAGCCGGGCGTGACTTTCTCAAAACACAGGCGGCTGGTGCCCCAGAAAAAGACGGCATAGCCTGCCATGACGGCCAGATCCGGTTGTGTTTCATGGGCACTGAGCATCAGTCCGGGGGCGCTCAATGCCAGGAAAGGCAGGACGCGGGCATCATCATTGCTCAGCGTCGCATGCGCGGTTTGATAGAGCGCGTAGATACTGAGGCTGACCCAGAGCAGGTTACCGATGCGTGCGGCATCCGGCAGCGACAGGATCAGACTGAAGGGCCAGGCAATCAGTGCGTTGACCCAGTAGTAGAGCGGGGACTGGTTCCAGACCTCGCCCTGGAACATGGGCGTCAGCCACGAGCCGCCCTGTAGCAACTGCACAATAACCCCGAAATGTTCTGCGTCATCGCCACGCCAGGGGTCGCGTCCCAATAAGCCCGGCAGCAGGAGGATTAGCGCCAGACAAAGTGCCACAGGCCAGCCCATCAGCAAAGGTTGCCGTGAGTAGGTACTCCAGCGAATCGGAGCGTCATGCTGGGCCGAGGGCGGGGTGGGTCTCAGATCAAGAAAGGACATAAGAGTGAATTGTGTAGCCGATAAAGCAAAAGGGCAGCCTAGGCTGCCCTTTAAGCGGTTTGCACCGTGCGACGGTCTTAGACAGACTTGCGCAGGCCGCCAAACTTCTGACGGAACTTCTCAACGCGACCGGCGGTATCGACGATCTTCTGCTTGCCCGTGTAGAACGGATGGCAGTTCGAGCAAACTTCAATGTTCAACGCCTTATTCATGGTTGATTTGGTCGTGAACTTCTCACCGCAGGAGCAGGTGACTTCGATATCTTTGTATTCGGGGTGGATGCCAGACTTCATTTGAAAGAATCCTAGTTTTAGTTACACCGATCCGGCGATTGTGGCGGGATCACTTAAGTTTCTAATTATCGCTGAATTTTCAAGCAATTGCAACGGCTTTATTAGCCGCGGCGCATGGCGTCGAAGAATTCGGCGTTGTTTTTGGTCGAACGGA
>CAYLWV010000010.1:0-11380 GCA_964387485.1 uncultured Dechloromonas sp.
TGGCGACCAGCGGCAGAATCACATCACACTTGCGAACGTGGTACTCGACCCATTCCTTGTTAATGGTGATGTCGCCCTCGAAGAAGTGCATGCGCGGATTGCCGATAACATCGGCCAGGCGGTCGGCCTGCATGTCCATGCCATAGACTTCCCAGTCGGTCGTTTCCAGGATGCGCTTGGAGAGATGGTGGCCGATGAAGCCGTTGACGCCGAGGATGAGGACTTTTTTCATAGTGTGGTCGGGTCGAAAGTAGTTGGTGTGAATTCGGTAAGCTCAACCGCCATCTTATCACCGCAGACCCCAATTACCTTGGAACCGGTGCGGTAAATGCCGGGAGCCCGGTCAAAAGTGCCTTCCAGGCGGCGGGCGGCGTTGATGGTGATGCGTTCCGTGCCGTTGGCGGTGGCTACGTCGGTAAAGGCGCCCGGGTAGGGCGGCGCTACTGCACGGATCAGGTTGTAGACCTGGGCGGCGGTCTGTTCCCAGTGGATGCGGCCATCTTCCGGCCTGCGGCCGCCGAAGTAGCTGCCTTCTGCCAGATTGTTCGGTCGGCGCGGTACATCGCCCTTGAGAAGCTGGGGCAGCACGCCTTTCAGGGTATTGGCGGCGGCAGTGGTGACATGGGCAAAGACATCGCCAGCGGTGTCGTCCGGGCCGATGGGTACGGCCTGCTGGGCCACAATGTCGCCGGCATCGGGTTTTTCAGCCATCACATGCAGGGTGGCGCCGGTTTCGGTTTCACCGTGCAGCACCGCCCAGTTGATCGGCACGCGGCCGCGGTATTTGGGCAGCAGCGAGCCATGCATGTTGAGCGGCAAGATTTTTGCCAGATTCAGTACCGACATGGGAATCATCTGCCGGTAATAGAACGAGAAAATGTAATCTGGTGCAATACCGGCAATACGGGCTTGCACCTCGGGTTCGCTGGCCGATTCGGGCGTGATGACCTCAATGCCGGCCTGACGGGCGACCTCGGCGACGCTGGTAAACCAGATGCGTTCGTTGGGGTCGTCGGTGTGGGTGATGACCAGTTGCACATCAACGCCGCCATCCAGCAGTGCCTGCAGGCAGCGGGCACCCACCTCGTGATAGGCAAAAACGACGGCTCTCATAGCACTTTGGCGTGGCTCAGCCACGGTGATCCTGTTCCAGGATGGCCTGGATCACAAAGCGCGGGCGGCCCCGCACCTGTTCGTAGATGCGGCCGATGTATTCACCTAGCAGACCCACACCGAAGAGCAATACGCCGATCAGCGCAAAGACCAGAGCGAAGAGCGTGAAGACACCTTCGACTTCGGCGCCGAACACGAAGCGGCGCAGCAGCAGCAGGAAGAAGAGTGCGGTAGAGCCAATGGCCAGCACGACGCCCAGCAGCGAGAAGGCCTGCAGCGGCATGGTGGAGAAACCGGTGACAAGGTCAAAGTTCAAACGGATCAGGCTGTAGAGCGAATACTTGGATTCACCGGCAAAGCGTTCCTCGTGTTTGACTTCAATTTCGATGGGGCGGTTGGCAAAGGTGTAAGCCAGCGCAGGAATGAAGGTGCGGCCCTCTTCACACTGGTTCAGCATTTGCACTACCTGGCGGCTATAGCCACGCAGCATGCAGCCCTGGTCGGTCATGGTGATATGCGTGATTTTTTCGCGCAGATTGTTCATGGCGCGCGAGGCATGGCGGCGGAACCAGGTGTCCTGACGGTTCTGGCGGATGGTGCCGACATAGTCGTAACCCTCGCGCAACTTGGCCAGCAGGTTGCCGATTTCTTCGGGCGGGTTCTGCAGGTCGGCATCCAGCGTAATGACCGATTGACCTCGGGCCTGCGAGAAGCCGGCCATGATGGCCATATGTTGGCCGTAGTTGCCGTTGAACAGAACAACGCGTGTTACATCCGGGCGCTTGCGGTACTGGTCCGACAGAATCAGGGGCGAGCGGTCACGGCTACCATCGTTGATGAAGATGACTTCATAGGTGGCATGGAGGGCGTCCAGCGCCGGGTAGAGGCGATCAAAAAGCGTTTGCAGACCGGCTTCTTCGTTATAAACCGGAATGACCACAGTGAGTTCGGGCGGCTCGACAGCGGGATTGCCGGCCGGGACATGGAGGTCCAGGCCGCTTTGGGCATTGAGGTCGTTGGTCTGTTCGCTCATTTTAGGTGGGTCTCCAGCACATGCGCCACGGCGGCGACAATGCGATCAACGTCGGATTCGGTCAGGGTCGGGAAGAGCGGCAGCGTGATGATACTGCGGCCAATGCGTTCGGCCACGGGGAACATGCCTTCGCTAAAGCCACGCTCACGGTATAGCGAGAACAGGTGGATCGGCGGGTAGTGCAGGCCGATGCCAATACCTAGTGCCTTGAGGTCGGCCATGATGCCGGCGCGGTCGGTGTCCAGTTTATCCAGGGGTAACACCACCTGGAACATATGCCAGTTGCTGTGGGCAAAGTCGGCGACCGGCAGCTGCAGGCCCTGAGCCACCACCTGGGTTTGGGCGAAGCCATCAAAGTAGCGTTGTGCCAGACGGGCACGTTGTTCCTGAAAGTCGCCCAATTGCGCCAGCTGGCGCAGGCCAATGGCGGCGTTGACATCGGTCAGGTTGAATTTGCCGCCGAGCACGTCGACATCCATGCCGTCGAGGCCGGTACGCGTAACGCCCTGCAGGCGGTATTTTTCAGCGAGGCGTGCTTCGCCGTCGTTATTGCAAACCAGGCAGCCACCTTCGATGGTGGTGAGGTTCTTGTTGGCCTGGAAGCTGAAGCTGATCAGGTCGCCAATTGCGCCAATGCGTGAGCCATGCCACGACGAGCCCAGTGCCTGGGCGGCATCTTCAATGACGCGCAGTTTGTGGCGGCTGGCAATGTCGTACAGGCGCACCATGTCGACCGGCAGACCGGACAGATAGACCGGCATGATGGCGCGGGTGTTAGGGCCGATAGCCGCCTCAATCAGATTCAGATCGATGTTGCGGGTGACCGGATCGATATCCACAAACACCGGCGTAGCACCGACGGCGAGAATGACGTTGCTGGTGGCGACCCAGGAAATGGGCGTGGTGATGACTTCATCACCGGGGCCGATGCCGGCAATGCGCAGCGCCACTTCCATGGTGGCGGTGCCGTTGGAAAAGGTGCGCACCGGGCGGCCGCCGAAAAAGCCGGATAGCTCTGATTCGAATTGCTGAACCTTCGGACCCGAGGTGATCCACCCCGAACGCAGCACGTCGCCAACGCTGGCAATGGTGGCTTCGTCGATGGTTGGACGGGTAAAGGGGATGGGCGGGTCGAAAGGGGTGATGGCAGTCATGCCCGGCATTTTAGCAGCCGGGGTTTATTCCGGCTTCAGACAGGGTTCAGGTTTGATCTGATCCGGGTTCTGTTGACCCAGATACAGCACCAGAAGCTTGGCCGGTTCGTTGCCGACCGGTTGGCCATGGTGGCACCAGTTGATGGCCTCGACATAGGCTTCCCCAGTCTTGATGCGACGTGTGCCTTTTGATCCGTAATCCACGATCAGTTCGCCCGACATGACATACGCGAAGACGGGAATGGCATGCTTGTGCCACTCGATGTCCTGGCCCGGTGGCACTTCGACAATTTTACTCTTGAGCAGTGGAGCACCTGTGGGGTAGGTGAAGTCCTGCCCCAGAATGGTTTTTCCAGGTTCCAGTTCCGGTATTTGCACCGTGCTGACGGTGCCGGCTGCTGATTTCTGGTTGTGCTGTGGTGCTGCAAATGACAATCCGGCGGCGGTCAGAAAACAGAGGCTGGTCGCTAATTTGAATGATCGCAATTTCATAGAACACCTCTTCAGGAAAGATTAACTGCGGGCCAGAATCCAGACGCCGATCAGAATGACCGTAATACCAATAATGCGCTGCATGCTCATGACTTCGCCAAATAGATACCAGGCGAGGGCAGCGTTGATGACATAGCCTAGTGACAGCATCGGGTAGGCGATGGTCACGTCCACGCGCGATAGGCCGATGATCCAGACAAAGACACTGATGCCGTAGCAGAACAGGCCGCCGATGATGGGAATCTGGGTGCCAACCGAAACCGCGGTGCTGAACAGCGTATCAATCGAGAGCGAGAGCTCGCCCAGATTGCGGACGCCCGCCTTGAGCAGCAGTTGGGCTGCGGCATTGAGCAGAATGCCGGTGAACAGAAAACCAAAGGTACCAAGCGTCATTTACTTCACCGGCGGCGTATAGGGTTGGGCGGGCGGCGCCGGCTGATGTGTCGGCTTCACAAAAACGGCCCGGCGGGTATCACGGCCCACTTCGGCCATCGGCAGGTTCAGGCCAGCAACTTCGTCCAGGTATTGCAGCGGCACGACCACCACCGGTGCCTCGTCTTTTTGCCAGCGCACAGCAAAGTCACTGACCTTGGGGGCCCAGGTGTCGGGCTCCTGGTTGATGCCGAACTCCAGCTCATCCTGCATATCGACCATGATGGTCGGGTGCTGGATATAGAACGGGAAGGTGTGGTCCAGCATGCGAATCGAGTAGACCGGGGTGTCGTCTTTGATGTAAGGACGTGCTGCAACCGCCAGATCGGCACCCGAGATGGAGCGGCCATGGGTATCGTGGCCCAGGCCGACGATCTGAACCAGGATAAAGAAGGCGATGGCGGACCGCAACAGGCCGTCCATCAGCTGACGCAGGCGGTGCGCCGCATCCTGGTGCTCGAAGCCGCGAATAGCGCTCCAGGCGTACACCATGGTGGTGAGTGCTGCCACGAGTGCGACGGCGATCCAGACGGTGTATTCCTGATACTCCAGCTGTTCGTAGGGAGCTTTGCCCAGCTGGTAGGTGTAGGGCAGCGCGATGAAACCCGCCAGCACTAGCAGGCTCATGTAAACCATCTGGCGTTTCCAGCTACGGTCTTCGCCAGCGGTGCTCATGCGTTCGAAGGCACGGGCCATGGCCAGGCCGGCCAGTAGAGAGATCGCCGGAAAGATCGGCATGATGTAGCCAGGCAGTTTAGATTGCGATTTGCTGAAGAACAGGAAGACCATCACGGACCAGACGGCGGCCAGCCACAGTGGGCGGAAGCCGGCAACGGCAGAAACCGTGGCGTCACCGCGACGTTCTTTCCACGCACTCAGGAAGCCCTGGCCTAGTTGCAGCAGCCAGGGAATGAAGCCCACGAGGATGAGCGGCACAAAGTAGAGCGGGTGACCTTTGCGGTTGTGACCGTCTTTGGTAAAGCGATCCCAGTGTTCGTGAATAAAGAAGAAATGGGCAAACTCGGGGTTCTTGATGGAGACCAGCACGAACCACGGCGTGACGATGAGGAAGAAAAGCGCTAGGCCGGAAACCAGATGCAGGCGCTTCCAGAGCGCCCAATCCCAGCTAGTGAGGGTGTAGACCACGAGTACCATGCCGGGAATGACCAGACCGATCAGTCCCTTGGAGAGCACGGCCAGAGCCATGAACGACCAGCACAGCCACATCCAGTTGCGGCGGGCTTTGGCCGAGATGTTGTCGCGTTGCGCCAGAATCAGGCTGAATAGGGCGCAGCTGAGAATGCTGGACAGCCCCATGTCCAGGGTGTTGAAGTGGCCGCCGACGCTCCACATCGGGCTGCTGGCCAGCAGAATGGCCGAGATCCAGCCGGCAAGGACACCGCGCTCACCACCGACTAGCTTCCAGGCGGTAAAGCCGGTGGCCAGAATGGCGAAGTAACCGGTAAAACCGGTCCACAGCCGGGATTGCCACTCGCCCACACCGAACAGATGGTAGGCCATGGCCGTCATCCAGCCCTGTAGCGGCGGTTTCTCAAAGTACTTGTAGCCGTTATAGCGGGGGGTGATCCAGTCACCGGTGGCGTACATTTCGCGGGCGATTTCGCCGTAGCGGCCTTCGTCAGAGGCGACCAGGTGGCGGTAATCCAGTACGCCGAACCAGGCCAGGGTGAAGAGGGCGGCTAGTAGCCAGAGAAAACGGCGCGTGTAGAACGCAGAGAGCAGGGAAGTGAATGACGTATTCATGCAGCGGGCTCAATGAGGATGCCGCAGGCGACGTGACGCCCTTCGGCAACCAGGATGTTGTAAGTGCGGCAGGCGGCCTTGGTGTCCATGACTTCCAGACCGATGCCCTTGGCAATCAGGGGCTTGAGCAGTTCCGGGCGGGGAAAGCGCTGGCGCTCACCGCTGCCGAAGAGCACGATTTCCGCCCCCAGATTAGCCAGTTGCTCGAACTGGGCGGCATCAAGCCCGTCAAAGCCGTCGGGCGCCCAGTCGCTGATCACTTCACGGCCGCAAACAATGACTGATCCTTCGTAATGGGTGCCGTTCACGGCCACATAGCCGGGACCATGGCTGCTAAATGTTCGCAGGCCGGCGTTGGAAGAAAGATGCAGTTTCATGTAAAGGCGGAAAAAGTAGTAGGATAACCGGTTTTCACCGATAATTAGCGACTTGCCGCGACCACTGACCGACCATGAAGCCCATCACCAAATCTTCCAAGCTTGCCAACGTGTGCTACGACATTCGTGGACCGGTGCTGGCGGCGGCCAAGAAAATGGAGGAAGAGGGCCATCGTGTCATCAAGCTGAACATCGGTAACCCGCTGCCGTTCGGTTTTGAAGCGCCGGAAGAAATTGTGGTGGATGTCATCCGCAATATGCGTGATGCCTCGGGCTACACCGATTCGCTGGGACTCTTTGCGCCGCGCAAATCCATCATGCATTACTGCCAGGAAAAGGGCATTAAGGGCGTGACGGTTGAGGATATCTTCCTCGGCAATGGCGTCTCCGAGCTCATCGTTATGGCCATGCAGGGGTTGCTCAATAATGGCGACCAGGTGCTGATCCCAATGCCGGATTACCCGTTGTGGACGGCGGCAGTCAGCCTGTCTGGCGGTATTCCGGTGCATTACGTTTGCGATGAGGCCAACGAGTGGTATCCGGATCTGGACGATATCCGCAGTAAGGTCACCAGCAATACCAAGGCCATTGTCGTCATCAACCCGAATAACCCGACAGGTGCGTTGTACCCGAAGGAAATTCTGGAAGGCATTCTGCAGATTGCGCGCGAGCATCAGCTTATCGTGTTTGCCGACGAAATCTACGACAAGGTGCTGTTCGATGGTAACCAGCACACCTCGATCGCCAGCCTGGCTGATGATGTGCTGTGCATCACCATGAACGGTCTGTCGAAGAACTATCGTGCCTGCGGCTATCGCTCAGGCTGGATGATTGTGTCCGGTGATAAACGCCACGCCAAGGATTACATCGAAGGCCTGAATATGCTGGCTTCGATGCGCCTGTGCGCCAATGTGCCGGGGCAGATGGCTATTCAGACGGCCTTGGGCGGTTATCAGAGCATCAATGATCTGGTGGGCCCGAATGGCCGCCTGACACGTCAACGTGATCTGGCCTGGAAGATGCTCACCGAAATTCCGGGCGTGACTTGCGTCAAGCCCAAGGGTGCGTTGTATCTGTTCCCGAAACTTGATCCGAAGATGTACCCGATCAAGGATGACGAGCAGTTCATGCTGGAACTGCTCAAGGAAGAAAAAGTGCTACTGGTGCAGGGTACCGGCTTTAACTGGCCGCAGCCTGACCATTTCCGGGTCGTGATCCTGCCGCATGAAAATGATCTGACCGAAGCGCTCGGTCGTCTGGCCCGCTTCCTCGAAGCGTACCGGCACCGCGCCGCGCGCGCCTAAATTTGTTTAACCCTATTTTGTTGTCACTGAAACACTAAGGAAACGCCATGAAACTCAATCCGATGCGTGTAGGTCTTTTGGGAATCGGTACCGTCGGTGGCGGCACGTACAACGTGCTGACCCGTAACGCCGAAGAAATCACCCGTCGTGCCGGTCGTCCGATTGAGATTACCGTGGTGGCCGACAAAGATGTCGCTCGCGCCAAGGAACTGACCGGTGGCAAGGTGCAAGTGACGGATGATGCGTTTGCCGTCGTGACGGACCCCAATGTTGATATCGTCATCGAACTGATCGGTGGCTATGGCGTGGCCAAGGAGCTGGTGCTCAAAGCCATCGAAAACGGTAAGCATGTGATTACCGCCAACAAGGCGCTGCTCGCCGTGCACGGCACCGAGATTTTTGCCAAGGCCCAGGAAAAGGGCGTGATGGTGGCTTTTGAAGCCGCTGTGGCCGGTGGGATCCCCATCATCAAGGCCGTGCGTGAAGGCCTGTCGGCTAACCGCATCCAGTGGGTCGCCGGCATCATCAACGGCACCACCAACTTCATCCTGTCGGAAATGCGCGACAAGGGTCTGGCCTTCGCCGATGTGCTGAAAGAAGCGCAGCGTCTGGGCTATGCCGAAGCCGACCCGACGTTCGACGTAGAAGGTGTTGATGCGGCGCACAAGATCACGTTGCTGTCCGCACTGGCCTTCGGTATCCCCGTGCAGTTCGACAAGGCACATATTGAAGGCATCTCGAAGCTGGATGCCACCGATATCAAATATGCCGAACAACTGGGCTACCGTATCAAGCTGCTGGGCATCACCCGTCGTCGTGAGAATGGCGTCGAGTTGCGCGTGCACCCAACGCTGGTGCCGGCCAAGCGCCTGATCGCCAATGTCGAAGGCGCCATGAATGCTGTGCTGGTCCAGGCCGATGCCGTGGGCTCGACCCTGTACTACGGTAAGGGTGCTGGCGCCGAGCCGACCGCTTCGGCCGTGATTGCCGATGTCGTTGATGTCACCCGTCTTTCGACGGCCGACCCGGAAAACCGCGTGCCACACCTGGCCTTCCAGCCTGATGCGTTGGCCAACCTGCCGATCCTGCCGATTGGCGAAGTGGAGTGCGGCAACTACCTGCGCCTGCGCGTGGCCGACCAGCCGGGCGTGCTGGCCGAGATCACCCGCATCTTGGCCGATAGCAACATCTCGATCGATGCGCTGCTGCAGCGCGAGCCGGAAGAGGGCGAAGACCAAACGGATCTGATCATCCTGACCCACGTCTGCCGTGAGCAGGATGTGTTGAACGCCATGGACGTGATCGGCAAACTGCCAGTGGTCAAGGGTGCCGTTACGCGCCTGCGTCTGGAGAACCTGCAGTAATTTAGCGCTGCTGAAGTGTTAAAGGGGTAGGCTGAGGCCTACCCCTTTTTATTTCTGCTTGTGAATTAATCCTCGAACTGGGATTCAATATCCAATGATGCGTGTAGCACTCGCACGATGTCTATGCCTGTTTCCATGACCAAATAGAAAATAACGTAACGCCCTATGGAAAAACTGCGAAGTCCTGGGGCGAGTTCTTCACGTGGCCGGCCGATATAGGGTGTAGTGCCGATCAACTTGAGTTGTGCCTCAATCCGGTCCAGCCATCGATCTGCGGCATCTATGTTGTCTTCCGCGATGAAATGCCAGATGGCTTCTAAATCATCGAGCGCAAGCGATCGCCGCTTAATCGAAGCCATTAACTTAGGCCGCTACTTTGCTTTTCCGGGATTTTTCTGTTCTAAGGCGCAGCTTTAGGTCGGCCATATCAAGAGGTTCTGAAGGACCGCTTTCTAAACCGCGTTGAATTTCCTGCTGCAATTGACCCAGTCTAACCGCGCGGTAACTGTCTTGCTCTTGCATCAAGCGAAGTGCATCACGCACCACTTCACTGGCGGAGTTGTATAGGCCAGATGAAACCTTGTTGCGGACCATTTCTTCAAGCTTTTCCGTAAGGTTAATGTTCATGCCCATTTTATTGACCTCAATGTTCAAAAATTGCATTCATTGTATCAAAGATGGATATTTCTTGATATTGGGTCAATGCTGGTCTTTATTCTGAAATATCTAACTTTGTGCAGACACTCTTGGAGCACAGAAGCCACAACTAGTCAGTTGGGTTAGAGGCTTTTCCAGCGCTTTTCTGTAAAATTGAGTTTTTCTCAATTCGAGTAAGTGTCAATGCGTTATATCTCCACGCGCGGCCAATCGCCGGCACAGGGTTTCTGCGACATTCTGCTAGGTGGCTTAGCGCCGGACGGCGGTTTGTATCTGCCGGAAAGCTATCCGCAAATCAGCCGTGCCGAGCTAGATGCCTGGCGCGGTCTGTCGTATGCCGACCTGGCCTATGAAATTCTGAGCAAGTTCATCACCGATATTCCGGCGGCGGATCTGAAGGCGATTTGCCAGAAGACCTATACCCCGGCGGTGTATTGCTACACGCGCGATGGCAGCAATGCCAAGGACATTACGCCGGTGACCTGGTTGAACCAGAACCGTCTTGGCTTGCAGGAATTGTCGAATGGCCCAACGCTGGCCTTTAAAGACATGGCTATGCAGTTGCTCGGCAATCTGTTCGAGTATGTGCTGAAGCAGCGTGGCGAAAGCATCAATATTCTGGGTGCGACGTCGGGTGATACCGGTTCGGCCGCTGAATATGCCATGCGCGGCAAAGACGGCGTAACGGTGTTTATGCTGTCGCCGGACGGCAAGATGTCGGCGTTCCAGCGTGCACAGATGTATTCGCTGCAAGATAAAAATATCTACAACCTGGCGGTGCGCGGCATGTTTGATGATGCGCAGGACATCGTCAAAGCGGTGTCGAACGATGCCGAATTCAAGGCCAAATACCGTATCGGTGCGGTGAACTCGATCAACTGGGCACGCGTTGCTGCCCAGATCGTGTATTACTTCCAGGGCTACTTCCTGGCGACCCAGCACAACGACCAGCAGGTAGCCTTTTGTGTGCCGTCGGGTAACTTCGGCAATATCTGCGCCGGCCATATTGCCCGCCAGATGGGTTTGCCGATTGCCAAGCTGATTCTGGCGACGAACGAAAACAATGTGCTCGACGAGTTTTTCCGTACGGGTGTGTATCGTCCGCGTGCGACGGCCGAAACCTATGTGACTTCAAGCCCGTCGATGGATATCTCTAAGGCGTCGAACTTCGAACGCTTTATCTTCGATCTGGTTGGTCGTGATCCGGCGAAGGTGTGTGAGCTGTGGGCCAAGGTGGATGCCGGTGGTGCATTCGATCTGACCGCTACGCAGTATTGGGCGGATATCGCCAAGTATGGTTTTGCCTCGGGTGCCAGCTCACATGCTGATCGTCTGACGACGATTCGCCAGGTGTGGGAGCAATACCAGGTGATGATTGATACGCACACCGCTGATGGCGTGAAGGTGGCGCAGGAACAGATCAAGCAGTTGCCGGAAGGTGTCGCCATGCTCGTGCTGGAAACAGCGCAGCCTGCCAAGTTTGCCGAGACGATTCAGGAAGCCATTGGTCAGTTGCCGCAGCCCCCGAAGGGGCTGGAACATCTGGAAGGCTTGCCGCAACGGGTTGAGGTGATTGATCCAGATGTGGCTGTGGTAAAGGCGTTCATCCAGAAGCATGTCACGGCCTAAACGTTATCAGGCATAAAAAAACCGGCAGAGGGATAGGATCCACTGCCGGTTTTGTTTTGGG
>CAYLWV010000010.1:11480-33837 GCA_964387485.1 uncultured Dechloromonas sp.
AGTTGGCGGCCAGGTATGCATCCGCTGTCATCAGGCTATCGTACTCGGCCGGGTTGCTGGGCTGGATTTTGAACAGCCAGGCACGGTAGGCATCTTCGTTGACAGTTTCCGGGGCGTCGATGGCGGCCTCGTTGATGGCAATGATCTTGCCGCTCATTGGTGCAAAGACATCGGAAGCCGTTTTGACGGATTCGACGACGGCGACCTGTTGATGGGCGCTGACGTCGCTGCCGACCTCGGGGAGTTGCATAAACACCAGATCTCCTAGTGTTTCCTGGGCGTAATCGGTAATGCCGACGGTGATGGTGCCGTCATTTTCCGGCAGGGCCCATTGGTGTTCGGCGGAGTATTTACGGTCGTTAGGCGCTTGCGACATGGCTGTTTCCTTAAGCGAGATCTTTGAAGCGCATCGACAGATCGATGGCGCGGACGTCTTTGGTCAGGCCGCCGATGGAGATGCGGTCGACGCCGGTTTCGGCAATGGCGCGAACGGTGTCCAGGCTGACACCGCCGGAGGCTTCCAGTTTGGCCTGGGTGCCGGTCTTGGTGGCCCAGGCATCGCGATGAGCAACGCCTTCACGCATCATGGCCAGGTCGAAGTTATCGAGCAGCAGAAAATCGGCGCCGGCAGCGAGGGCTTCATCGAGCTCGGCAATGGACTCCACTTCGACTTGAATGAAGCGGCAGCGATCACTGTGCTGCGCGGCCACCCCTTGGGCGGCCTGCACGGCCGGGGTGATGCCACCGGCAGCGAGAATGTGGTTTTCCTTGATGAGAATGGCATCCCACAAGGCAAGACGATGGTTACCGCCACCGCCGACCCGGACGGCGTACTTCTGTGCGAAGCGCAGACCCGGAATGGTCTTGCGGGTGTCGACGATCTGCGCTTTGGTGCCGGCAATGGTGTCGACAAAGGTGGCCGCGCGGGTTGCGACGCCGGACAGCAGCTGCAGAAAGTTCAGCGCTGCCCGTTCACCGGAGAGCAGGGCGCGCGACGAACCCTGTAGTTCGCAGAGCAGGGTGTCGGGGCCGACGTGAGCACCTTCCTGCACATGCCAGGTGACTTTGATGGTGGGATCAATCTCGGCGAAGCAGTGGTTGAACCAGGGAATGCCGCAGATAACTGCCGGTTCGCGGACGATCACCGTGGCAATGCTGACGTTACCGGCAGGGACGAGTTCAGCGGTCAGATCGCCGGCACCAATGTCTTCGGTGAGGGCAGCGCGAACGTTGCGGGCGATTTCTGCTTCGAGCGGCAAGGGAAAATCAGAGAGGATCATGGTTAAACGAGTGAATTCAATAAGGTACGGGCAGCGAGAATCACTTCGCTGGCGGTCAGGCCGAGGGGTCCGTCTTCAGCCTCGACACAGACATCGGCTGCAGCACCATGCAGCCAGACGGCTGCGCAGAGTGCCTGTTCCGGTGCCATACCCTGCGCCAGCAGGGCCGTGGTCAAACCGGTAAGTACATCGCCCATGCCGGCACTGGCCATGCCGGGGTTGCCGGTGGTGTTGATCCACCAGCGACCGTCCGGTGTGGCAATGATGCTGCCACAACCTTTGAGCACCACGGTCGCATGGTATCTGGCGGCAATCTCGCGTGCAGCCTGGATGCGATCTGCCTCAATGCCGGGGATGTCGGTGTCCAGCAACGCTGCGGCCTCACCCGGATGGGGTGTCAGTACGGTCGGTGCCATTCTGGCCTGCAGTTGGTCTACCAAGGTCGGCAGCAGCACCAGGGCATCGGCATCCAGTACCAGCGGGCCGTCAAAATCCAGAGCGCTGGCCAGAACGGCTCGGGAGACGTCGGAGCGACCCAACCCGGGGCCTACACCCAAGGCTGTGAGGGGGGCGTCACGCAGGCCGGCCGGATCGCGGAACATGATTTCCGGCTGTATGGGGTCTAACGTTGGTGCGCCGGATTGTGCGTTACCTAAAGCGGCGGCGTATACACGGCCAGCGCCGGCATGTAGAGCGCTGCGGGCTGCCAGTAGCAGGGCACCTGTCATGGAGGGGGCGCCACCCAGTAGCCCGGCACTACCGGCATCGCCCTTGTTGGCGTTCAGGCGGCGTTGCGGCAGCTCGTCTGCCCAGAGTTCGGGGTCGTTCAGATGGCCGGCATCCGGCGCTTGAGCGTTGGCAAAGAGGGCAGCCGCAATGTCCAGGGTACAGATTTCCACCTGACCGCTGTGGTCAGGGCCGTCGCCGGTTAATAAACCGGGTTTATCAGCGATATAGGTGAGCGTGTGGGTCGCGGTGATACAGATGTCCTGTGCACTGCCGGTGTCACCATTGAGGCCCGAGGCAATATCCAGCGCCAGCAGTGGGATGTCGTCGAGCAGGCTGAGCGTGTTGGCGGCTTCAACCCAACCGGCGTAGGGTGCGGCAAGGGGTTGGTTCAGACCAATACCGAAGAGGCCATCGACGATCAGGCTGAAGCGAAAACCGGTACTATCCGGAATCTCCGGGTGCAGAACGCCGCCGGCAGCGAGAAAAGCCGTATGGGCGGCACGGGCATCGGCCGGGGTGCGGTCATTAGCCGGCCGACCCACGCAGATGCAGCCGTAGCCCAGTGTCATGAGCTCGCGGGCACAGACCAGTGCATCACCACCGTTGTTGCCGGGGCCGACCAGAATCAGGATCGGGTCGGGGCGATCACCGGTCAGTTCTCGCACCCATTGAGCTGCTGCCTGACCTGCACGCTGCATCAGCGATGGATCGGGTCGTGCGGCCTGCGCGGCGGATTCAACGGCACGGATGCCCCGAATCGTCAGTAACTGGGCCTGTTGCGAAAAAAATGGCATAGGTTCGTGGGTGTGGCGAATAAAGCCGTATTTTATCCTGCCGGAGAGCCCCGTCCGCTATAATTGAGGCCTCTTTTTGATCTCTCCGGTCGCCGGGGTGGCCGCTCAGGCAGCCTACCGGATTCAACCGCATTCTGGGTCTTGCTCATGTCGTCTGTGATTGCTCTGCGTGGTGCTGCCGCACTCTCCGAATTCCGTACTCAACGTCTGCTGGAGCGACTGAAGACCGCCTGGCCTGCCATTAACGGCATCCACAGCGAATACCTTTATCTGGTCGAGCTGTCGGCACCGCTGGATGCGGCCGAGACCGAGCGACTGAATGCCGTTCTGGAAGCCACCGGCGATGCCAGCGATGTGGTGGGCACGTTCATTGTGGCGCCGCGTCTGGGGACGATCTCTCCCTGGTCTTCGAAGGCTACCGATATTCTGCGTCATTGTGGTCTGGGCAATGTGGTGCGCGTTGAGCGCGTGACACGTTTTGTGCCTGTGGCGGCCAAGAAGAGCCCATCGGCCGATGAGCATTCGGCTATGGCTGCGCTGCTGCACGACCGTATGATCGAAACCGTTCTGGAAAACGTCGCAGCGGCCCATGCGCTGTTTGACCACGTGGCGCCGCGTCCGCTGGCCACCGTGGATATTCTCGCCGGTGGCCGTCCGGCGCTGGAAGCCGCCAACCGTGACATGGGGCTGGCCCTGTCGGATGATGAAGTCGAATACCTGATGGCCATTTTCACCGAAGCCGGGCGTAACCCGACCGACGTGGAACTGATGATGTTTGCGCAGGCCAACTCCGAGCACTGCCGCCACAAGATTTTTAATGCCGATTGGATCATCGATGGCGTAACAGAAGCCAAGTCGCTGTTCGGCATGATCCGCGATACGCACAACAAGACCCCGCAGGGCACCGTGGTAGCCTATTCGGATAACGCCGCCATTATGGAAGGCGCCGAGGTCGAGCGCTTCTACCCGCGCGCCGATGGCACTTACAGCTTCAGCAACGAACTGACGCATTATCTGGCCAAGGTGGAAACGCATAACCACCCGACTGCCATTTCTCCATTCCCAGGCGCCGCGACGGGTTCAGGTGGCGAGATCCGTGATGAAGGCGCTACCGGTAAGGGCTCCAAGCCCAAGGCTGGCCTGTGTGGCTTTACCGTGTCTAACCTGAATCTGCCGGATGCGAAGCAGCCGTGGGAACGTGCGGCCAGCAAGCCGGATCGTATCGCGAGCGCGCTCGACATCATGATCGAAGGCCCGATCGGTGCCGCCGCGTTCAACAACGAATTCGGCCGTCCGAATCTGGCGGGCTACTTCCGTACTTACGAACAACCCGTGGGTGACATCGTGCGCGGCTATCACAAGCCGATCATGATCGCCGGAGGTGTGGGTTCGATCCAGGCCGGACAGTCGTTCAAGGACGAAACCTTCGAGCCGGGTACGCTGTTTGTTCAACTCGGTGGCCCGGGCATGCTGATTGGTTTGGGCGGCGGTGCCGCCTCGTCGATGGCCTCAGGCAGCAACCAAGCGGATCTGGATTTTGCCTCCGTGCAACGTGGCAACCCGGAAATCGAACGACGTGCGCAGGAAGTGATCGACCGCTGCTGGCAGATGGGCGCGGATAACCCGATTCTGTCGGCGCATGATGTCGGTGCCGGTGGTCTGTCCAATGCCATGCCGGAACTGGCGCACTCCGGTGGTGTGGGTGCCCGTTTTGAATTGCGTGCCATTCAGAGCGAAGACCCGGGCATGAGCCCGGCCGAGCTGTGGTGTAACGAAGCGCAGGAACGTTATGTGCTGGCGATTGCCGCCAAAGACATTGAACGTTTCGCCGCGCTGTGTGAGCGTGAACGTTGTCCGTTTGCGGTGGTCGGTACGGCCACGGTGGAAGGCCAATTGATCGTGAGCGATAGCCTGTTTAACAATCATGCCGTCGATATGTCGATGCAGGCGCTGCTGGGCAAACCACCGCGTATGACGCGTGATGTAACCCATGAAGCTCAAACGGCTGTGGCGCTCGATGCCGACGCCATTGAACTCAAGGACGCCGCCTATCGTGTGATGCGTCTGCCGACCGTGGCGGATAAGTCGTTCCTCATCACTATTGGTGACCGTAGCGTCGGTGGTCTGACCGCGCGCGACCAGATGGTGGGTCCGTGGCAGGTGCCGGTGGCCGATGTGGCCGTGACGGCCATGGGTTACAACACCCGCCTGGGTGAAGCTTATGCCATGGGCGAGCGCACACCGGTCGCCGTGCTCGATGCGCCGGCATCGGGTCGTATGGCCGTCGGTGAAGCGCTGACGAACCTGGCCGCCGCCCGCGTGGCTACGATGGCCGACATCAAACTGTCGGCCAACTGGATGGCAGCCGCTGGTGCACCGGGTGAAGACGCCCGTCTGTTTGATACCGTCAAAGCCGTATCCGATCTGTGCCAGGCACTCGATGTGGCGATTCCGGTGGGTAAGGATTCGCTCTCGATGCGCACGCGTTGGGATGAAAACGGCAAGACTGAAGAAGTGGTATCGCCGCTGTCGCTGATTGTGACCGCTTTTGCCCGTGTTCCAGATATTGCCCAGACGCTGACGCCGGCACTGGATCGCGATGTTGAAGACAGCGAACTGATTCTGATTGATCTGGGTAATGGCAAGAACCGCCTCGGCGGCTCGGCGCTGGCCCAGGTCTTTAATGCCACCGGTGATGATGCGCCGGACGTTGATGATCCGCAGCAACTGAAGGCCTTCTATGCGGCCATCCAGTCGCTGAACGAAGATGGCTTGCTGTTGGCCTACCATGACCGCTCAGATGGTGGTCTGTTTGCGGCCGCCGCTGAAATGGCCTTTGCCTCACGTTGTGGCGTGACGCTGAATGCCGATATTCTCTGCGTGGATCCGATGGATCAGGACGTGGATTACGACAAGAAGCCGGGCATTCTGCAGGGTCGTCGTAACGAACGTCTGTTGCGCGTGTTGTTCAGTGAAGAGCTGGGCGCACTCATTCAGGTGCGTCGTTCGGATCGCGAAGCCGTGATGGCGCGTCTGCGCACGCATGGCCTGTCCCGTTACTCCGAAGTGGTGGGTTACCCGAACCAGACGGACGAACTGCGTGTGTCGCACCTGGGCAAGACCGTACTGGCCGAGCCACGTGTCGAACTGCAACGTGCCTGGTCGGAGACCTCGTTCCGCATCCAGTCGCTGCGCGACAACCCGGCCTGTGCTCAGGCCGAATATGATCGCATTCTTGATACGACCGACCGCGGCTTGTTTGCTGCACTGTCGTTTGATCCCTCTGAAAATATTGCGGCACCATTCATCGCCAGCGGTGCACGTCCGCGTGTGGCCATTCTGCGCGAGCAGGGCGTTAATGGCCAGGTGGAAATGGCGGCGGCCTTTGATCGTGCCGGTTTCACCGCCATCGATGTGCACATGAGTGATCTGCTGACGGGTCGTATCACGCTCGACAACTTTGCCGGCTTCGCTGCCTGCGGTGGTTTCTCGTACGGCGATGTGCTCGGTGCCGGTCAGGGCTGGGCGCGGACCATTCTGTTCAACCAGCGTCTGCGTGATGGCTTCTCGCAATTCTTCAATCGTACCGATACCTTCGCTCTGGGCGTATGTAACGGCTGCCAGATGATGAGCACGCTGCAGGATCTGATTCCGGGTGCTGATCACTGGCCGCGTTTTGTGCGTAATCTCAGCGAGCAGTTCGAAGCGCGTCTGGTGATGGCCGAAGTGCCGAACTCGCCATCGATCTTTATGGCGGGCATGCACGGTAGTAAGCTGCCGGTGATCGTCTCGCACGGTGAAGGCCGTGCCCAGTTTGCTAACGCGGCAGATCTGAGCCAGGTGCCGGTGGCCCTGCGTTATATCGACAGCCAGGGCGCAGCCACCGAACAGTATCCGTACAACCCGAATGGTTCGCCGCAGGGCGTGGCCGGCGTCACCACGCCGGATGGCCGCTTTACGGTGATGATGCCGCATCCGGAGCGTACCTTCCGTACGCTGCAGATGTCGTGGTATCCGGGCAAGTTCGGCGAGGTCTGGGGTGAAGATGGCCCATGGTTGCGTATGTTCCGTAACGCGCGCAAGTCGCTGGGCTAATACATCAGTATGTCGCCGGTGAGTGCCTCAGGGCGCTCACCAAAAAAAAGGGGAGGCTCGTAGCCTCCCCTTTGTGTTTGGACAGCGTCCGGATTACTGGATCTTGGCACTCTGACGCTGTTTGGCGATCTGCTGCTGGAATTCCTGTTCCTGGATGGCCTGAGCCAGCTGGCCCTTGACCTGATCGAATGGCGGCGGTGTCAGCGGACGGCGATCTTCGACCATGATGACATGCCAGCCGAAATCAGTTTTGACCGGTTCGGTGGTGTACTTGCCTTTGCCAACCTTGACCATGGCATCACCAAAGGGTTTGACGAAGTTGGTGGGCGAGGCCCAGCCCAGATCACCGCCATTGTCTTTCGAACCGGGGTCGATCGAGTTCTTCTTGGCCAGGCTTTCGAAGCTATCGCCCGAGTTCAGTTTGCTGATTACGTCTTTTGCCTGAGCCTCGCTCGAGACCAGAATGTGGCGGGTCTTGAACTCTTCTTTGCCCAGGCCGGCATTAATCTGATTGTAAGCCTGCTTCAGTTGCTCATCCGAAACCGGGTGCTTCTGGGCAAAGTCGGCCATGTAGGCGCGAATCATGACGTTCTGTTCGGCCAGCTTCATGGCAGCCTGGACATCGGCCTTGTTGCTCATGCCGGCTTTTTTGGCATCCTGCAGAATCAGTTCGCGCTGAATCAGTTCTTCGCGGACGGCGTTACGCAGTTCCGGGGTGTCTTTCGCGCCCTGGCCGACACGCTCGGCGACCAGCAGGTTGGCCAGCGATTGCGGAATAGCAGTGCCGTTGACGGTGGCAACAGCCGCCGGTGCGGCGATGGCCGGGCTGACCGACAGGATGGCGGCAGCGGCAAGGGTGGAAACCAGGGTGGTCGTGCGCAAAGCTTTGAAAGTCATGTTCTATTCCAGTGTGTCAGAACGCATTGCCCCCACGGGCAATACCAGTTCGATCAATTATCAGCATAAAGGCTGGCCACCTTCTTGGCTAGTCTTTTTGCGTATTTCTGATCGGGTGCGCGAATCAGGATCAGGCGGGCAGCACTTTCTTGAATGGACGAACCACCACATTGCCATAGACGCCAGCCGCCACGTAAGGGTCGGCATCGGCCCAGGCTTGGGCATCGGCCAGGCTGGCAAATTCAGCAACGATGGCACTGCCGGTGAAACCCGCGGGGCCGGGGTCGGGTGAATCAACAGCTGGGAACGGGCCGGCCAGCACCAGACGGCCTTCAGCCTGCAGTGCCTGCAGACGGGCGACGTGTTCCGGGCGAACAGCCAGGCGTTTTTCCAGCGAGTTCGGCGTATCTTCGCCAACGATCAGATAAAGCATGCTTAGTTTCCTTCCTTGGGGAGATGTCTGGACATATAGACGCCTTGTGCCAGTACGAAGAGCAGCATGAGCCCCATGCCGCCGAAGAGTTTGAAGTTGACCCAGGTATCCGTATCAAACTGATAGGCCACCACCAGGTTGAGCGCGCCCATGGCAGTGAAGAACAGAATCCAGGCGATATTCAAACGTTGCCAGAGCGCATTCGGCAGCTCAATTTGCTGACCCATCATGGCTTTGACCAGGTTCTTGTTCATGAACTGGTTGGAAACCAAAAAGACCATCGCGAACAGCCAGTACAGAATGGTGGGTTTCCACTTGATGAAGGTTTCGTCGCGCAGCCAGATGGTGGCGCCGCCAAAGACGACAATCAAACCGAGGCTGACCCACTGCATGGGATCTACCTTGCGGGTTTTAAGCCAAGTCCAGCCGATCATGGCTGCTGTGGCCACAATGGCAACGGCCGTGGCCACGTAGATATCCGCCAGTTTGAAAGCAGCAAAGAACAGAACGATGGGTAGCAGGTCGAAAAGAATTTTCATGTCGGCATTATTGCGGCAGGGAGAGGTGGGAGGCAAGCGCGCTGGTACTGGCTGTTGGATCGTAGGGCAGGATACCCAGGCAGGGGGCTTTGAGCCGCTGGGTCAGTGTCTGGATGTTTTCTGCAGCCGCCTGAAAGCTGGGGTCGACCCGGTTGCCGATCCATCCGGCAAACTGCAGGCCTTCCTGTTCGATGGCGGCGGCGGTGAGCAAAGCATGATTGAGGCAGCCCAGTCGCAGGCCAACGACCAGAATCACCGGAATATCCAGCTCACGGATCAGGTCTGGCTGCGACAGTGCGTCGGACAGGGGGGCATAAAGACCGCCAACCCCTTCGATCAGCAGCAGGTCGGTGCGTTCTCCGGCCAGGTGAAAGGTTTCGATAATGGCCGCGGCCGTGATTTCGACGCCGGCATGTCGTGCAGCAATATGGGGTGAGAGCGGTTCGCTCAATAACCAGGGATTTACCGTGCGTTCAGGCAACGCTACATTAGCGGCCCGCATGAGGCGCACCACATCGTCGTTACGGCCATCGGCATCGATACCGGCAGCCACCGGTTTGAGCGCAGCGGCGCGCAGGCCCTGCTGATCGGCGGCAGCCAACAGGGCGCAGGTGGCATGAGTTTTACCGATTTCCGTATCGGTGCCGGTGATGAAATAAGCCGGGGTCATGAAGCGCAGGCCTTTTTGTGTGCGTCGATGATCAGGACGTTATAACTCAGGGGTAAACCCTGCTGGGTACGCAGGGCTTCATAAGCATTGAGCAATGCAGCACGCATGGCGCGGGTGAGCGGTGCCGTGTTACCGCCGGGCAGATGATTGGCACCCACGCCGCGAATAGAATGGCGTAGGGAACGGAAGTCCGTATGCCACGTGGTGATGGTTTCCTGTCGGATGGTTCGAACCGCAAGATCCGCTTCGTGGAATGCCGTTTCCAGATGCTGTGGGGTGATAAACGGCAGGATGTGTGCCTGTGACGGCAGGCCGACCTGCTGCAGACAGGTTGCCAACTCGTGGAACGTGTCGGTGGTCAGTGTCGCGACCGTCAGTTGTCCGTCGGGGCGGAGCACACGGCAGACTTCCTGTGCGGCCGCGAGCGGCTTACACCACTGCCAGGCCAGACTGGAGACGTAGTAATCGATCGAAGCATCCGCTAATGGCAGCTGCTGGATATCAGCTTGCAAGCTTTGTGGCTGCATGGGTGGCGGGAGTTGCCGCAGCATGTGCTCGGCAAAATCCAGCCCGACGACAAACGCATTCGGATAGTGTGATTGCAGCTGCCGGGTACAGTAGCCGGTACCGCAGCCGGCATCCAGGAGATGGCCTGTAAAACCACTGGGTAGGTGGTGGTGTACATGTGCGATCACGCCGTCAGCAACGATCTGTTGCAGTTTGGCGGTAGCGGCATAGGAGATGGCGGCGCGATTAAAGCTCTGGCGGACCGTATGATGTGTGCTATTCATTGCGACGCCTGCCAGAAGGTCTGCAGATGTTGCGCCAGCGCGGGGGCGTGCGTCAGGGGCAATGCGTGGCTGGCGCCCGGTAGGACATGCAGTATGGCCGCCATCGATGATTGCAGGGCTATGGCCGCATCCACCGGAATCACTGCATCGGCTTCGCCATGGATCAGTTGCAGCGGGATGGCCAAGGGTTGCGTCATGATGTCACGCAGATCCAGGCTGCCGAGCAGGGTCAGGCCGTGCTGCAGTCGTGTTGCATCGGCCTCGGCGGCTGCTTGTAGCGTGTCGGTCAGGGCACGATTTTTAACAGCCTCACTGTCGCCATGACGGATGAGCATGGAAAAACGCTTGAGTAGTGCGGCAGGGTTATCGGCTAGCCGTTGTGAGAAATCGTCGAGCAGGGATGCCGGTTGTGCGGCAGGCCAATCCGTTTTCTGGATGAAGCACGGGGTGCTGGCAATCAGTGTCAGTGAGGCAACCCGTGCCGGAAATTGTCGAGCGTAGGCCAGGGCCAGTTCGCCGCCCAGCGACCAGCCCGCCAGATGCACGCACTCAGGCAGACTGGCGGCTAACTGATCCAGATCCTCTGCCAGGTGGCCCGTGAACGGCAGGGCCGGTGTGAGCGCGGGAGGCACAGCGTCGAGCGCGCTCATCAGCGGTTGCCAGATCTGGGGCGTAAAACCCCAGCCATGCAGCAGTACCGGTGGCAGGCTTGCGGGCGGCGGGTGAGTGGACGACGCTACGCGGGTCATGCCTGGGTAGCACCAATCGCTGTGATCAGACCGTCGATCTGATCCGGCGTGTGGGCAGCGGACAGCGAAATTCTCAGGCGGGCGGCGCCGACCGGTACCGTCGGTGGTCGGATGGCTGGCACCCAGTAGCCCTGTGTCAGCAGCTGTTGGGAAATACGCAGCGTTTCAGCGTTATCGCCAATCACCAGCGCCTGGATGCCCGTGCGGGAGGGCAGCAATGTATAGGGCAATTTCAGCGCGGCGATGCCGTCCCGGAAGCGGTGGATGTGTTCCTGAAGACGGGCGCGCAGATCGTCGCCGTGCAGGATGCGCTCCAGTGAGGCCAGAAGCGCACCGGCGATCATTGGGCTGGGGCCCGTCGTATAGATATAACTGCGGGCGCGCTGAATCAGCCACTCGACCAGGTCCCGGCTGCCGGCGACGAAAGCACCGGAGACGCCGGCCGCTTTGCCCAAGGTGCCGATCATGATCAGGTTCGGATGGGGGGGCAAGCCGGCATCGGCAATGCTGCCTCGGCCGTTGGGTCCGAGTACACCGAGTCCGTGGGCATCATCGACGACCAGCCAGGCGTCGTATTGGACGGCCAGATCGAGCAGCGCCTGCAGGGGGGCTTCGTCGCCATCCATGCTGAAAACGCTGTCGGTGACGATGAGCCGGGTGGCGCCTTCGGCGATAGGCGTGTTCGCCAGTTTCTGTGCCAGGTCGTGGGCATCGGCATGCCGGTATCGTACATGCTGTGCACGTGACAGCAGGGCGC
Organism: uncultured Dechloromonas sp.; assembly: GCA_964387485.1. Taxonomy (GTDB): domain Bacteria; phylum Pseudomonadota; class Gammaproteobacteria; order Burkholderiales; family Rhodocyclaceae; genus Fluviibacter. The sequence goes on from CAYLWV010000010.1 coordinate 23,215, forward strand.
CATCGATCAGCGAGGCATGGTTGACGCGGTCGGCAAAGATCACATCATGTCGATCAGCCAATGCGGTGAGCACACCGAGGTTCGCCAGAAAACCGGCGGGAAAAAACACGGCCGCATCGCGTTGGGCAAAAGCGGCGCAGGCGGCTTCCAGCGTAGCAAAAATCCCGAGTCGGCCACTGACCAGTTGTGAGGCGCCGGCACCGACGCCCCATTGGTCTATCGCCAATTTTGCCGCGTGTTTGAGAACATCCTCATTGGCCAGGCCCAGGTAATCGTTACTGGCAAAGGCCACCAGCGGCCGGCCCTGCAACTGCATGATCGGGCCGCACGCGTTGTCGGGTGTTTTACGTTCGCGTTTGAGCGATTCGATGTCCAGTTTGGCGAGTGCCGCTGCAATATCCGCCGGTCTCATGGCGCATCCAGTGTGGCGTTGAGTGCGGCCAGCATCTGTTGCGCCAGCCATGCCGCATCTTGTTCCGTGATCACATACGGTGGCATCAGGTAGATCGTGTTGCCGATCGGGCGGACCAGTACATCCCGTGCCATGGCTTCGCTGAAGTAGCGGCGGCTGAAGTCCGGTTGGTCGGTCTGCACATCCATGGCCCAGATCATGCCGGTGTTGCGGAAGTGACGGACCATCGGGTGGTTGGCCAGAGGCTGCAGGTGTGCCGTGATGAGAGCGCTGAGCTGGCGGTTGTTTTCCAGAACATTTAGGCTGTCAAAGAGATCCAGCGTCGCCAAGGCTGCACGGCAGGCCAGCGGATTGCCTGTATAGGAATGGGAGTGCAGAAAGCCACGACGGGTATCGTCATCCCAGAAGGCCTGATAAATGGCATCGGTGCTGAGCACCACCGAGAGTGGCAGATAGCCGCCGGTAATCCCTTTGGAGAGGCAGAGCAGATCCGGACGGATACCGGCTTGCTCATGGGCAAAGAAACTGCCGGTACGACCGAAGCCGACGGCGATTTCGTCACAGATCAGATGGGCCTGATAGGTATCGCACAGCGCGCGTACTCGCTGGAGGTATTGCGGGTGATACATGGCCATGCCCGTGGCGCACTGGATGAGTGGTTCCAGAATGATGGCGGCGATGTGGCCGTTACGGGCGATAAAGAGCTGTTCCAGGGCATCGGCAGCGCGGTTTGCCACATCCTCAGCCGTTTCGCCGGACTGGGCCAGACGTGCATCAGGCGAGGGGGCCAGATGCACATGCTCGCTGCGGATCAGCGGTGCATAGGCCTCACGGAAGAGCGCGATGTCGGTCACCGACAGCGCGCCAATGGTTTCGCCATGGTAGCTGCCTTGCAGACAGATGAATTCCCGTTTGTCTTTAAGCCCCTGATTCTGCCAGGTGTGCATCGACATCTTGAGGGCAATTTCCGTGGCACTGGCACCATCAGAGGCAAAGAAGGCATGGCCGAGGGTGCCATTTGTTCTGGCTGACAGGCGTTCGGCCAGCTCGACCGCTGGGCGGTGCGTGAAGCCGGCCAGCATCACATGTTCGAGCTGGCTGAGCTGATCCGTGATGGCAGCGTTGATTTGTGGATGACCATGGCCAAAGAGATTGACCCACCAGGAGCTGATGGCATCGAGATAACGCTTGCCTTCAAAGTCTTCCAGCCAGATCCCCTGGGCACGGGCTACTGGCACCAGCGGCAGAGCCGGATGGTGCTTCATTTGTGTGCAGGGGTGCCAGACGGCCGTCAGGCTCCGCTGCAGCCAATCGTCATTGCGGGTCATGTCAGTGCAAGGTGCTCGGTTGGGCGGCCACGGTTTCCGGCATTTCCAGATGTGCCAGCTCGCCGTCGGCGTTGGCATACATGGGGGAGCCGCAGTCGTCGCAATACTCCATCGGGAAGCGATGCTCGTGGGTCACGATATCGGTCACACCCAGTTGTCGTAACACCTGTTCGATTTCGGCAGCCATATCGACCTGCTCGTCTTCGACGCCGAGCAGCGGCCAGACCACGCCATGGTAGAGCGCATCCTCGTTACGCGGGCCGAGGCCGATACGGAATTCTTCGAGCCGCTGTGCGTGGAACGGCCCGATGACGGCCCGTTGTTTTTCCGGGGGAAGATTGATGGCTTCGGCCAGAAAGCGGACACAGGCTTCGACCGAATGCGGGCGGGATTCCCGGTCGGCGGCCATACAGGCGGCATGAAACGCATCGGGCAGCAGAATCTGCAATCGGCAACCGGCTAGTAGCGGCTCCAGCGTTTTCATGGCCAGAGCCGACCAGGCTGCAGCAATTTCGCTGCGGTCGTTGAACTGGATCGTGCTGTTGGCAGCACGGGGTTCCTGCCAGCGGAAAATCGCCTCGCCACGCGGTACCGAGATGACGGCAATCAGATAGCGGGTGTCGGAGAGGAAACGGTTGGTCTCTTCACTGGCCTGGGCATGCAGCGCAGCCGGTTTGCCCGAGACCAGGGAGTCCGCCAGATGGCGGGTTAGCTGGGCTAGCTGGGTGAATTCTCGCGGAATCTGATCCGGGCCGGCCAGCATGCCGAGCAAGGCCACATGGGCGTGTCGGGTCAGTACGGTGGCTTTGAGCGCGTCGATCAGTGCCTGCTGATCTTTGGTGTTGAGGATGGGCGCCGGAATGGTGTAGCGGGACCAGGCCAGCAGCGGGCAGGCAATGAGCAGGACATCATGCGGTTGGCCATTGATTGGCATGACCGTAGATTCCACAGCGGATTCAATGGTGTCCATCAGCGCATCGTGCGCCAGGGCTTCGCTTTCCGACAGGCGGTTCAGTACGGTATTGAGCGATTCATCGTCGCCATTGGCCAGCAGTTGTTCGACCAGTGTCTGCAGGCGGCTGTGCCAGTGGGTACGTTCGACCCGGCTGCCTGCCTGGGCAAGCCCGGTGGCCAACCAGTTGAGTTGGGCCATTTCACGAGACAAACGGGGGCGCGAGCCGTAGGGAGGTCTTTTCATCCGGTTATTTTACCAAGCCTGCACAGGACTGTACGGGCCAGAGGCGGATGCTTGCGGGATGAATGCGTATGGCCTCCAGGTTTGATGCCATAATTTCTCTAACCTGATGACTGGAAGCTGCTCATGCTGTTTGTACTTTCGCCGGCTAAATCTCTGGATTTTGATCCGGCACCGAAGGATGTGCCCCATACCCAGCCGCGTTTTCTGGAGAAATCGGCGCCGCTGATCGAGATTCTGCGCACGCAGTCGCCGGCCCAGATTGCCGAGCTGATGTCGCTGAGCGACAAGCTGGCGGTGCTGAATGTCACCCGATATGCCGATTGGTCACTCGAGCACGGTATACCGGAAGCAAAGCAGGCGATTCTGGCCTTTAACGGGGATGTCTACGAGGGACTGGATGCCGCGACACTGGATAAAAAACAGTTGGCCTATGTGCAGGATCACGTGCGCGTGCTGTCTGGCCTGTATGGCGTGCTGCGCCCGCTGGATCTGATGCGGCCCTATCGCCTGGAAATGGGGACCAAACTGAGCAATTCGTCCGGCAAGGACCTGTATGCTTGGTGGCGCGAAAGCAATACGGCCACGGTCTTGGCGGACCTGGGTGAGGCCGGGCAACCTCTGGTGAATACGGCATCGGATGAATACTTCAAATCGGTGGATCGCAAAGCCCTGCAAAAGGCAGGCGTGCGTGTGATCGACTGTGTGTTTGAAGACTTCAAGGATGGCAAGTTCAAGATCATCAGCTTTTATGCCAAGCGCGCTCGTGGCCTTATGGTGCGCGCGGCGGCAGAAGGCGGCTGGAAAACCCCGGCAGATCTGCAGCGTTTTGATGCGGCGGGTTATGCTTATGTGCCGGCTGCTTCAACCGAAGACAAACTGGTTTTTCGACGCACTGCAGTTTAAGCACTTGCGTTGCCGGAATCCGCGCCGAACAGCTGCCGCATTGCGGTATCGGGCGGCAGAATCGCGAAGGGGCAGGGGCGTTGACGAGCGCGGGCGAGTTTGAGTACCAGGTTATCGCGGCTGATCAGCAGATCGGCCTTGGCGTATTGCGCCAGTTCCAGAAACATCTGGTCGTCCCGATCCCGGCATTTAGGCAACGGTGGCAGTTCGCTCATGGTCGACGGTATGGGGGTTACCGTCAGGTGTTGCCGATAGCGGTGCAGCAGGTCGGCGCGCGCGGCATCATCCAGACGAAATTGCGGGTAACCGGTCACGCGCTCCAGCTCGGCCAGGGTTTTGTCGTTGGCCAGGCAGATCACCTGGTTTTCTGCAATCGCCGCCGCCAATGCTGCGAGCGGCGGCGCCCGGAAATGAAACAGATCCATGACCACGTTGGTATCGAGTACCAGGCGTGGAAGCGGCGACAAGCGGGTAGAAAGGTTCGGAATGTCTGAAATAGTCACGTCATCCGGTTCGGTATGTGAAAGCTGCGGCGCCTGTTGCGCCAGCTATCGTGTGGATTTTCATCCCTCGGAACTGGCATCACGCGTCGGGGGTGCCGGGGTGCCGGTGGCTATGGTCATCCCGTTGACGCCTAAACTGATGCGCATGAAGGGCACGGACGATGCGGCACCACGCTGTGTAGCGCTGCGTGGCGAGATCGGCCGGGAGGTCGGATGTACGATTTATGCAGACCGACCATCGCCTTGTCATGAATTCAACCCCTGGGCGGCACTGGGCATCGTGGATGCCGCCTGTGACCGGGCACGCCGTCGTCATGGGTTGCCGCCAGTGGGCGGTGATCCGGCCTGAATGCCTGCAGGCGAAGAATCAACACTCACACCAGGGCTAGCAGCTCGTTGTAGGCCGTTTCAAACTGGCTGAGCCCGGCGTCTTGTAATGCCTGACCGGTGGCCTCCAGATCGATACCGAGTGCGCTGATGGCCGCCAGCTGTTCGACGGCGGCTGCCGGCGCATCGGGCAGATGCACCTCGGCCACGCCATGATCACGGAACGCCACCAGTGTGGCATCGGGCACGGTATTCACCGTATGCGGACCAATGAGTTCTTCCACGTACAGCGTGTCGCGGTAGGCTGGGTTCTTCACCGAAGTGGATGCCCAGAGCAGCCACTGGGGTTTGGCACCCAGTGATCGCAGGTCGGCCTGTGGGCCGGATTGCAGGGTCTGCCAATCCTGATAGGCGGTTTTACACAGCGCAATGGCTGTTTTGCCTTGTAGCGATTCAGGGAGTTTCGGATCCAGGGTGCTGTCGGTGCGGCTGACAAAAAAACTGGCTACCGAGGCCACATCACCAATACGCTCCGGTGTGCCCTGCTGCTGACAGTGGGCCGCCCAGCGGCGTAGGCCGGCTTCATGAGCAGTTTGTACGGCCGCTAGCTGCTCTAGCGAGAAAATCAGCGTGACATTCACATTGATGCCTCGGGCGATGACATCGGCAATGGCGATACAACCGGCGGGTGTGGCCGGAATCTTGATCATGGCATTCGGGCGGTTGATGGTCTGCCAGAGACGGACCGCAGCAGCCGTGGTGCCGGCGGCGTCATGCGCCAGACGGGGCGAGACTTCGAAACTGACATAACCCTGCTCGCCACCGGTTTGCGTCCAGAGCGGCAGAAACAGATCGCAGGCGGCCTGGATGTCTGGCAGGACGACGTTTTCAAAACGGATCTCGGGGTTGCTTTCGGTGCCACGCGCAGCGGCGATGGCCGGCTGGTAGGCTGCATCCTTGCTTAGTGCCTGATGAAAAATGGCCGGGTTGGAGGTGAGGCCCGCGACGGCATCGTCATTAATCCAGCTGGCCAGGGTGCCGCTTTCAATGAGCTGACGCGAGAGCGTGTCGAGCCAGATCTGCTGGCCGAGTTGTGCAACTGCAGCAATCCGGCTCTGGGAAATAGGGGCTTGAGGCATCGTTTGAGTCATGGCAATCTGGCGGTCAGTTTCGTGTAAGGGAACAGGCGTAATTATGACGCCTGACCTGAAAGAACCATCGGGTATCCGGTGGTGACCACCCGGAGAGTCATCCGGGTGCGCTAGGAAGTTTTTATCATAAAAACAGATGCAGTCGTCACTGCGTCGTGACAAGTAAGCCAGAGGAGGCTGAGGAACTATGGGCAAGTATCAGGATTTTCATAAGCGTTCCATCGAAAACCGCGACGATTTCTGGGCCGAGCAGGCGCAGCTGGTCGAGTGGAAAGAGCCCTTTACCCAGGTTTGTGATTTTTCGCGCCCGCCATTCGTCAAATGGTTCGTGAACGGCAAGACCAACCTCTGCTACAACGCAGTTGATCGTCATGCTGCCAAGCGCCCGAACGACAGAGCGCTGATCTTTGTTTCGACCGAAACGAATGAAGAAAAGGTCTACACCTGGGCTGAATTCCAGCGTGAAATCGAGCGCATGGCCGCCATTCTGCAAAGTCAGGGTGTGGGTGAGGGTGATCGCGTTCTGATCTACATGCCGATGATTCCGGAAGCGCTGTTTGCCATGCTGGCAACCGTCCGTATCGGTGCGATTCACTCGGTGGTGTTTGGTGGCTTTGCTGCCGGTTCGCTGGCAACGCGTATTGATGACGCCAAGCCCAAGGTCATGGTGACGGCCGATGCCGGTATGCGCAATGGCAAGCCGGTTCCGTACAAGCACCTCGTGGATGAAGCCCTGAGCCTGGCCGAGTTTCCGCCAGCCAAGGTCGTGATCGTTGACCGTGGCCTGGATAAAGGCTTCCCGCGTGTTGCCGGTCGTGATGTGGATTACGCCGAGCTGCGTGCACAGCATATGGATGCCCAGGTGCCTTGCGTCTGGGTCGAATCGTCGCATCCGTCCTACATCCTTTACACCTCGGGTACCACGGGTAAGCCGAAGGGCGTGCAGCGTGATACGGGTGGCTATCTGGTTGCACTAGCCGCTTCGATGAAGCACATTTACCAGGGTGGCGAGGGTGAAACCTTCTTCTCGACCTCGGATATCGGTTGGGTGGTTGGTCACTCCTACATTGTTTATGGTCCGCTGATTGGCGGTATGGCCACGGTGGTATACGAAGGTACGCCGCTGCGTCCGGATCCGGCCATCTGGTGGGAAATCGTCGAGAAGTACAAAGTCAACGTGATGTTCTCGGCCCCAACGGCTGCCCGTGTTCTGAAGAAGCAGGATCCTGCTTACATGAAGAAACACGACCTTTCGAGCCTCAAGCACATCTACATGGCCGGTGAGCCGCTGGATGAACCGACGCACGAATGGTTCATGTCTGAGCTGAACAAGCCGGTGATTGATAACTACTGGCAGACTGAAACCGGTTGGCCAATGATCTCGGCTGTGCCAGGTGTTGAAAAGACGCCGATCAAATACGGTTCGCCCTCGTTCCCGGTTTACGGTTACGACCTGCGTATCTTCCGTGAAGATGGCACCGAGTGTGGCCCGAACGAGAAGGGTATTGCAGCCGTTGTGCCACCAATGCCACCGGGTTGTCTGTCGACAGTGTGGGGTCAGGACGAACGCTTCGTCAGCACTTACTTCAGCCTCTTCAAAGAACCGCTGGTCTACTCGTCGTATGACTGGGCCATCAAAGATGAAAACGGTTACTTCACCATCCTGGGTCGTACCGATGACGTGATCAACGTTGCCGGCCACCGCCTGGGCACCCGCGAAATCGAAGAAGCGGTCCAGAACCACAAGGCGATTGCCGAAGTGGCCGTGGTTGGTGTCGAAGACAAGCTCAAGGGTCAGGTGCCGATCGCCTTCGCGGTGGTCAAGGATGCGGGTGTGGTCGATACGCCGGAGAAGGTTAAGGCCATGGAGAAGGAAGTCATGGCTACCGTTGACGGCATTCTGGGCGCCATTGCACGTCCGGGCCGTGTCTACTTCGTCACCGCACTCCCGAAGACCCGTTCGGGCAAGATGCTGCGTCGTTCGCTGCAGGCATTGGCCGAAGGCCGTGACCCGGGCGATCTGACCACCATCGACGATCCGTCAACTATCGAAAACATCAAGAAGATGGTTTCGACCGGTTAATAAACGGTTGCTGTAATCCAAACGGCCTGCCGGGTTATCTGGCAGGCCGTTTTTCTTCATGCATGCGTTGAAACACACCCGTAATGAATTCAAATAGTCTGCAAATTTTTACTGATGAAATGTTGCGTGATGCAGCGTTCGGACTTGGCTTTCTGGCCATTCTGTTGCTCGTGAACACCTTCCTGTTCATGAAAATATTTTTTGGGTTTTCCCACTCTGCTGCAAAAATGTCTAAGCCGTCATCGTACAAACTCATGGCGCACTTTATGATGGCCATACTGTTGATGTGTTTAGTACAGGTGGGGTCCATTGTATTTTGGACAGTCGTGCTCTATGCGAATGACCTGATTCAAAACTTACACAGAGCCATGCTCTTTGCCGGAAGCTGCTACACAACGTTGGGAATCTATTCGGATACCTTGCCCAAAGGCTGGGAGTCGGTTGCCTTTTATATTGCCTTTTCGGGGTTGTTTTCCTTTGCGATTGCAACCTCGGCAATGATGGCCATGCTTGGTGCAGTGAGCAAAAAAATTTATGCCCAGAATATCTAATGGCAAGCACTGTCTAAGATAGATGCTCGTCTGGCTATTCTGCAAAGGCGGCAGTTAGGCTGAAGTAACCGCCCCAGCCTTGTGGGCTAGTGGGTGTTTTGGTCAGCATATAGCTAGGGCCGATTTGCCATTGCCAGTGTGTCTTACCAATCTTTACTGTATTGCCACCGCTTAGCATCAGCTGGTTCGTGTTGTTGCTTTTGCCTGCTGTTGGATTGCCGTTGATCCAACTCATCAGACTGATGGTCCATGCGTTGTCTGTCGTGTATGAAATTCCCGGATTAACGTAATAGATATTGGCCGTGCCCGCTGACACGTTGCTGCCCACGCCCCATGCGTTATACGCCACAGCACCAATGACCCAGTTCGCCGGCTGATAGAGAAGCCCGTAGGAAACGCCGAGCCCCGTTTGCTGTGAGCCTGCATTCGGGTTTGCAGTCGGCATTTGTATAAAAGGACCAACGCCATAAAGGAAGTTGGTTGTCTGTGTTGCAAAATAGCTGGCCAATTGCAGCGGTGTCGCCTGATTGCTGGTCTGCTGATTCTGGTGATTGATGTTGTCGGTGAACATCGGATTCAGAAGCAGCGAGGTTTGTGTGCCCAGAACGATGGGAATCAGTGGGTCAACCTGAAACTGGGCTTGGGTGTAATTCTGACTCGGTTGGCGGTTCTGATTGTAGTTGTATGAAACAGGTATCTGCACCATGGGGTGCAGTTTCGCCTGGATATTTTGTGCAATCTGGGCTGTATGCGTCATGCTATTGGTTTCTGAAGCCGCCGATGGCGGTACATGGATCAGAAACAGGAGCAGGGGCCATCCGTAGAATGAATGGCGCTGTGGTCTGTACACAGCCAATTCAGCGAGTGGGGGCTTGATACGTCATCAGATGCTGTGCTGATGAACTAATGCGGCGATTGACACTGTTGAGAGGAAGAGCAGCAATCGCCTCTTGCAGCCTCCCCGGCTGTGCTGTCGCCATGAGACGAATGGTGCCAGAGCCGGTGCAAGTGTCAGCGGCGGATACTTTGCAAGCTTGTCGTGCCACGGCATCAGCCACGCCGACGAGTTGCGCTTTGTCACCAATTAGCTGGCTGATGGTGGGCGCAAGAAAGTCGTAATGGGTGCAACCCAGCACGACCTGATCCACGCCTTTGTCGATCAGCGGTAGTAGATGTTCTTTGATGTCAGCAATGACAGAGGGTGCATTCAGATTGAGGGCTTCGACTTCGGTGGCCCAGCCATGACAGGGAATGATATGCACCGTCTTCTGAGGCGCATGGCGGGCAATCAATAGCGCCAGTCGCTGGCTCTTAGCGGTTGCTGCAGTCGCAAGCACAGCAATTTTGCCGCTTTGGGTATTGAGCGCGGCGGGTTTGATGCCGGGCTCGACGCCAACCACAGGGATGTCCGGGTGAGCGGTGCGTAGGGCGTCAATGGCTTCGGCAGTTGCGGTATTACAGGCGACGACGAGCGTGGAGCAACCTTCATTGATGAGTGCTTGACCCATGGCCAGCACACGGGCACGAATCTGTTCGGGGGTTTTATTGCCATAAGGCACATGGGCCGTGTCGGCGGCATAAATCAGATCTGCCGCCGGGCAGATTTCGGCCAGCGCGCCGAGGACTGATAACCCACCCAGACCGGAGTCGAAGACACCGATCACGGGGCGAGGATTGGTCAGCACTCGGGCGCGTTCCTGCAAGTGACGTTGATGATCTTGTCGATTACGATTTGACCGGAATCTTGCCGATCTTGACTTGCCATTCCTTCGGACCGGTTTCGTGTACTGACGTACCCGACGAATCAACCGCGACGGTCACCGGCATGTCTTCAACGGTGAACTCGTAAATGGCTTCCATGCCCAGATCATTGAAGCCAACCACCTTGGCTTCCTTGATGGCTTTCGATACCAAGTATGCGGCGCCACCCACGGCCATGAGGTAAGCAGCCTTGTTGTCGCGGATGGCCTCGATGGCGACCGGGCCACGCTCGGCCTTGCCCACCATGGAGATGAGGCCGGTTTTCTCCAGCATCATACGGGTGAACTTGTCCATGCGGGTGGCGGTTGTCGGACCTGCCGGGCCAACGACTTCGTCGCGCACCGGATCGACCGGGCCGACGTAGTAGATCACGCGGTTGGTAAAGTCGACCGGCAGCTTTTCGCCA
>CAYLWV010000011.1:0-30387 GCA_964387485.1 uncultured Dechloromonas sp.
GGTAGGGAGTTCGAATCTCTCCGAGCGCGCCAGAATACAAGGCCTCCAGCGATGGAGGCCTTTTCTTTTGCATAATTGAAAGCCATCTGCATAATTGAAATGGTGCTAACTGGCGCTCTTTATCGGCTCGATCATCAGGCCTTTGCTCTGTTCCCGGCATTTCCAGTAGCCGATCTATGAATCGCCCACACGCATCTACGATGTGTAAAAAATTCAGAAAACCTTAATTTTCACCGAGCTAAATGACGTCCAAGATCTGATTCAAGGACGTCCAAATGAACAAATTCCTGTCGCGCGTACTGATAAGCAGCTTGCTCTGCGGCGCAATGCCCGCGTTTGCCGATGATGACCACAGTAGTAGCAGCAGTAGTGGTGGGGGTGGTAGCAGCTCCGGCGCCGCAATAGGTATTGCTGTTGGTGGTGTCGCAATTGCAGGCTTGATTGGATACCTGATCTATAGGGCTAACAAAGATAAGGACCAGGGTCTTCCTAAGGCTGAAGATCCGTTTGCGGTTCAGCCAAACGAAACAGCCACGACTAATGTGCCACAGACGCCATCGACAGGCGCTGCAAGCGGTGGCATTGGAAGTAACCAAAAGCTCGAATTCTGATGGTGTCGTGTATGCGCCAAAAATCACGAAAATCCAAGCTGTTCGCCGTACCAGCCTTGATATCCTGTTCAATCTGGGCGACCTCGGCGCTTGCGGGCTATATTGAATCAAAACAGGCTTTTGAGCGCCATGATTATGGAATTGCCTATGGCCAGTGCATTGGATCAGCGAATACAGGAAGCAGCGATTGCCAGAATGCAATCGGCTATCTCCTTCGCTTTGGTTATGGCATTAATAAAGACTCTGCGGAGGCACGTCGATGGTTTCAACTGGCAGCATCCAAGAATAATGCAGCAGCTCAGTACAACCTCGCGTTGATGTTAGCCGCAGGGGAGGGAGGCAGCCAGGATTATCAGCAGTCAGCAAAGTGGTTGCTAAGAGCGGCTGAAGCGGGGAATTCAAAAGCGCAGGCAAACCTTGGAACTGTGTATTCGCAGGGTATAGGTGTTGAGTCCAATCAAGAAAAGGCCGTTTTCTGGTGGAAGAAGGCCGCAGAACAAGGGAACCCGATTGCCCAGAACAATTTAGGATGGGCCCTAATAAAGGGCACGGGTGTTAATACCAACCCAGCTTTAGGCAGAATCTGGCTTGAAAAGGCAGTGTCTCAGACAGGAGATCCTGAAGCGAAAGCGCTGGCGCAAAATAATCTATTGGCAATACCCAAGCCAGATTTGCCAAAGGAACAGAGTATTGCAAGAACTTCAACGGACATTCGCGTTGATTTTACAAAGCCTGACTCCGATGGGAAAACCACAATTCGTCTGAAGTCGAATGATGGCTCAGGTATCCAGTCACTTCGTGTCTCGGGTAAGGAGCTGGGTAGTAGCAGTAACGGTAGCTACACCGTGACCCGTTATGTACCTATTGGTAAGACGGATATTGAGGTTGTTGCGGTTGGCGAGAATGGCGAGCGATTCACCCGAAACTATACGATTGATCGAGAGGGTCAGGCTATACAAACCGCACTACCGGAGCTTGATCCATCAAGAATCATTGAGAGTCAGAAGCGTGATGCGGTAGCCATCATCATTGGTGCCGAGCAATATGAATCCTTGCCGCCAGCGGAGTTCGCTGACCATGATGCTCGGAGCTTTTTCGATTATGCCAATAAGGCATTAGGTGTTCCTAGCAAGAAAATCATGGTCCTGACCGGGAACAAGGCGAAGCGTAACGACATTCTTCAGGCCACCCGCAACTGGTTAGCTGCGGAAGTCAATGACAACCGTACTGATGTCTTCGTCTTCTATTCAGGCCACGGACTTGCATCACCCGATGGAAAAAAACGCTATCTTTTACCAGTTGATGCCAAAACTGATCTTCTGGAAGACACGGCGATTTCTCAGGAGCAGCTGGTCAAGATCATTAATGCCCAGCATCCACGTTCAGTCACATTAATTACAGATAGCTGCTATTCAGGGGTTTCCCGAACGGGCAAATCATTGCTGGCGTCGGCTCGTCCTATAGCAATTTATTCGGAGGCCGAGGCGCTCCCTGAAAACACAACTGTCATGTCTTCTTCATCGGGCAATCAGGTTTCTGTCTCCTCACCAGATCTAGGGCACGGTCTATTTTCGTATTTCGTCATGAAAGGTCTGGAAGGTGATGCAGATCAGAACGGTGATCGTCGAATTACGGCGCAGGAACTTTATGCCTATGTGGCAGAACGGGTGTCCAAAGAGGCAATTCGACGGGGCGCGCAACAGACACCGACTTTAGCGGGTACTTCTACTCGATTACTGACCCAACCGAGGTAATCATCATGAAACCAGCCTACATCACAGCACTTTTGATAGCCACTAACCTAGCATGGTCTGCTTCGGGGGCAGAAGCATCTCAACTTGTGAGTGAGGAAGAGGTGCGTATGTATCAGAGTATGGTGGTACCGACTGCTGAAAGTTTACCCCCAGATGATCCTGGTGCGCCGCGTATCGTGATTTTTCAACCGGATGTGGATAAATCCATACGCTCGCCATTCCAGATTGAGGTATTTTTCCGTCCGAACGATGGACAGAGAATTGCATGGGATTCGTTCCGAGTTTATTACGGTACGTTTCAGTTTGATATCACGAACCGAATTCTGCCGATTGCGAAAATTCACGACAACAGTATTTTCATTTCCCATGCAGAGATTCCTGCAGGTAAGCACAAGCTGACATTGAAAATTGCAGATGAAAAACAGCGTATATCACGGCGTGATGTCGAGATTCTGGTGAGAAACTAGTCATGAATCTGGGTAGATTCATTTTTGTTATTAGCACACTTGTCTTGCTTTACATGGGTAAAGGCGTTGCTGCTAATAATCTGGATCCATTAGCTCAGGCCGGCGCCTATACGCAGGCAGGCATGTACCAGCCGGCGGTCGATGCGCTAAAACAATTTGAACCTAAATCCAGATTGGATGCATCCAAACTCAATGTTGCGATTGGTCGAATCTACCTTGAGTTGGGGCAGCCCCAAAAGGGGCGCTACTATTTCCAAGAGGCATTAATGGAGTCGCCAGCTTACCCAGATGCCCAGCTAGGATTGGCAGAGGCTCAGATGCGCCTTGGAGATACGCTAGGGGCAAAGGAAACGCTCAAGGAGGTGGCAAAATCTGGTGCTGATCCGATGGAGTCACAGTATCTGTGGGCACAAATCGATGATTTAGCGGGCAATCAGATTGGAGCTGACACTCGCCTGAAGAAGCTGAGTGCCAAGTATCCGACTAAGGATATGCCAGTCGTTTACTGGGCAAAACTCAAATTGTCCCGAGGTGACTTGGATGGTGCCATCAGTTACCTGAAGATACAGCGAAAGAAGTTTGAATCTTCAGCGGCGATCAATGAAACGCTCGGCGATGCGTTATCCGCAAATGGGCAGGTCAGTCAGGCGATTGCCTCAGAAAAGACTGCACAACAGATTTATCTCAAACAGGGGCGAATGCAGCAGGCAATGGCAGTGCAGCTTAAGCTCACCCGATTGGGAGGTAAATCTGAAAGTTTTATCGATTCCAAGATTGCTATATCAGAACAACGCCCACCCAAGGGTGCACTTCCCTCAGAAGGTCCTCCATCAGCAACAACCCCCAAAGGAAGTGGAGAGACGGAGCCCCCCCTGTTGTCTCGTCGTGGCGTTACTAATAAAGATATTCGCAATATGCCGGAATACGCCCGGCCCGGCATTCCAGCCTTTTATGAGATGTTTCCATTTCCCACGGGCACCCAGATCACGGGAGGTAGCGGCGTGGTGATTGATAGTGGACGAAAGGTGGTGACAAATCGTCACGTTGTTGAACAGGGTAAAGATTTTGCTGTTCGGAATGGGCTTGGGGATGTTTCGAAAGCCCGAGTCGTTTTTAAGTCTGATACTGATGACCTAGCTGTTCTTGAGTTAGACACACCGTTTCCTAAAGACAGGGCAGTTCAGAATGAATCATTCCAGCGTGCCAAACCGGGAAGCTCAACGGTAGTTATGGGGTATCCGCTTTGGTATGTATTGGGTAGCTCAACGCCGTCGCTAAGTAATGGGGTCGTCGCTAAAGGTACTGGCATCAATGAAGACCCTACCACCTTTCAGCTAACGGCCAAAATTAATAAAGGCAATTCAGGTGGGCCGGTATTTGACATGCAGGGCAATCTCATCGGTATCACAATGGGCAAGCTGGATAACGAAGAAATTCGTAAAAATGATGGGTTGGCGCCCGAGGACATCAACTTCGCTATTCACGTGGATCGCCTCAATAAACCGTTGAATATGAAGTTGACCAGTGTTGGTGTTAAAGAAAGACCAATGCTCAAGCCTGAAGATATTTACCAGATGATGGTTGGCAAAGTGGTGATTGTTGCCGTGGCCTTGAACTGATATGAACAGAGATCTATTGCTAAAGGTGTTTTACGGAGCGACATGGGTTTTACTCATGCTGATATCCGTTAATGCAATCGCCGCCTGGGTGCCTGGCTCTGGCGAGCAATATTTTGGTCCTGAAACATCGGAGACAGAGGCGTGCGCCATCGCTGAAGAATCTGCTAAAACAGATGCGCTTCGCAGCTTTTATGGCGAAACACTCTCTATAGATCAGCAGATGTCCTGCCGAGAGACTTCAGACATGATGCAGGATTCCAGCTACTGTCAGATGAATAAAATTCTCTGGAATCAGGTGGGTGGCGATATCCGAAGTGTCAGTCAGATTAGCCAGCAAGTGAGCAAAGTGACTGGGAGTCGAGTTTGTCGAGTCCAACTGGTCGCTGATGTTGTCGTCAACCGGGGTAAACCTGATCGAGATTTTGATCTTGGTGTTCGGCTGAATAATACGGCATTCAGGGAAGGGGAAGCGTTATCTTTAACCCTGGAGCCAAGCCAGCCGATGTATGTGGCGATTTTCAGTTGGCTACCTTACCCGAATCGTGATGCACGGGTTGAGCGGATTTTTCCGAATGCACACGAATCCATTGGGCGCATTGATCGTAAAAGATTAGTTCCTAACAACACCTATCGCTTCCAGGTAGAACTGCCGCCTGTACTGCCACGTAATCGAAAGCTGCTTGATGAATATCTGCTCATCGTGGCGAGTAAGCAGCCGGTGAATTGGCGAGACACCTACAGTTTTCAGGAATTCAACGCGAGACTTTCCGAGTTTTCACTTGACCAGATCAGGTACGTCAAACGCGCCTACCAGATCGTTTTGCCCGCAACACATCAATAATCGAGGAATCCATCATGAAAATCACTCAATATCTTTCGATGACCGCTTTGGCCGCAATTGTTACCGCATGTTCATCAACGCCACCTTACGGCACTGCTGAATATGCCGCTCACCAGGAGCAGCAAAGACAAAAGGCCATGGCAAAACAGGCGGAACAAACCATTGATAAGGCTCCCGACTGGTTCCTGCAGCCGCCGTCCGATAGTGCCTACATGTATGCGGTGGCCACTGATTATTCGTCGGATCTACAATTTGCCCTAGATAAAGCAATCCTGAATGCCAAAGTTGGTCTGGCAGCTCAGGTCAGCAATAAAGTGTCTTCAACCATGAAAGAGTTCGCCGTCGAAGCAGGGGTAGGCCAGGATGCGCAATTCAACCGTGAAATCGAGCGAGCTTCTAAAGAGGTTATTTCAGAAGTAAATCTCGGTGGATTTAATGTGGCAAAGCGTCAAATCATGCCGCAAGGAACTGGTTATCGAGCCTATGTTCTACTCCGTATCCCTGTTGTTGACATGAACAAAGCGATAGTCGATCAAACCAAGAAGAATTCAGCTCTGGATGCCAAGCTGAAGGCGACCAAGGCATTTCAGGAACTTGAGAAAGATATTGCCAATAGTCAGCAAAAGCCGCCTGAAGCGACAACTGCGCCACATGAAGGCACAGCAACGCCACTTAAGGATGGCCAGTGAGGTTCTGCGTAGCGCTTAGCCTGATTCTGCTGTGCGGGGTAGGTTTTATAGAGTCTACCCACGCATCAGATTGGGCTGAATCCAGTGAGGTTAGGCGTCGTCTTGATCAACTTAAGGCACGGCCGGTACAGGCATCGCAGACACACTACGTGGATGAGATGCCAGATCAGGCAATGGTTGCGCTTCAGAAAACTGTAAAACCCTGGCGGAGCGTAAGCTATGACGCTATTGCACCAACTGAGCTGCCAAAACACTCAGGGCATACCCGATCCATTACTGTCACCGAGGCCGACAAATTGGGGTATCAGCTCAACAATGCTGAAATGAGGAACAAGGTGCTTGAGCTATATCGACGCCCGGATATTGTTGTCGAACAATACGTCATCGGACAATAGAAGATCAAAATGAGATTGTTACTGGTCGAGGATGACAACTTACTGGCCTCCGGGTTGGTCTCAGCGCTAAGTAGAGCAGGATATCGCGTGGATCATGTGAGTGATGGTCAATCAGCGATTACTGCTCTCCTGGAAGGTGGATTTGATCTCGTTATTCTTGACCTTGGCCTTCCCAAAGCAGATGGTATGACGGTTATAGAGCGCGTCAGGTCAAAAGGAGTGGGCTTACCGATATTGATTCTATCTGCACGAGATGCCTTGAAGGATCGTATCAAGGGCCTCGATGTGGGGGCAGATGATTATCTGACCAAACCTTTTGAGCTTGACGAATTGTTAGCGCATATCCGGGTACTAGAACGAAGAAGAAGCGGTGCAGCCGTTAATTTATTAGTTGTTGGCCCTCTGAAGCTTGATTTGGGCGCTTACGTGGTTACCTGGAAAGGACGCCCGGTCGATCTCCAGCGACGTGAATTTATGCTGGTTAGAAAACTTGCTGAAAATCCGCAGCAAATTTTTAGTCGACATCAGCTTGAAGAATCGCTTTATGGATGGGGTGAGGGTGTCGAAAGTAATGCGATTGATGTGTATGTGCATCAAATCAGAAAAAAACTGGACGCAGATGTGATTAAAACTGTACGCGGCATAGGCTACCGAATCGGTGACCTCAATGAAAAGTAAATATTTCTCTTTACGCCGTCATCTGGTGATTGGCATCGTGAGTGCTACAGTCCTTATCCTCGGCGGTGTTGCCTTTGCAACGTATTGGGCGCTAGAGCATGAAACCGATGAAATTTTCAAAGCACGGTTAGCCACTTCGGCTCGGGTGCTTGAGGCACTCATTACAGACCAGATCGAACACCGTCCCCCCAATGATCCGATTTCAATCTCCTTACCTGCATCTATAGAAACGAACTCGAGCACCACGGGTGATTCTTCGGGGCATGAGTATGAACGTAAAATCGCCTTTCAAGTCTGGAACGATACTGGCTTACTGCTTGCCAAGTCCGAGTCGGCACCAGCAATTCCGTTAAGCCCCTTTGTGGAGGGTTCTAGCAATCAGAAGCTAGATGACGAATATTGGGAAGTGTTTGCTTTGAAATCCGGTGGGATCTGGGTGCTTGCCGCGGAGCATAATGAAATCCTGGATGAAAAGACACATAAGCTGGCTTTAGCAGTACTGACGCCTTTTTTGTTTGGCACTCTCCTTTTATTAATCATTGTTAATGCACTTGTGCATTTCAACCTGACACCGCTTAAAAATCTTGCTGTTAAGATTTCGAGTCGAGAGCCTGAGTCGTTAACGCCCATTTACTTTGATTCAACACCTATTGAGCTCAAACCAGTACTGGATGAGCTGAATGAACTCATGGTTCGGGTTAACAAGGCATTCAAAAGAGAGCAATGGTTTATTGATGCAGCCGCTCATGAGCTTCGCACTCCGATTGCTGCACTTCAGATTCATGTTCAAAACGCGTTAAGTGCACAGACAGACGCTGAACGAAAAGAATCGATGATCGCGGCCTTGGAAGGACTCCGGCGCACCACGCGTTTGGCAGAGCAATTGCTCGCATTCAGCCGGGTTGCCAGCGCAACAGATGACCAGAAAAAGAGCTACCTCATGCTAGATGTTGTTTGTCGCGAGATTGTCCGATCTTTTGAGAAAGTATTTGAAAGCAAACAGCAGTCGGTCAATATCGCTGTCCAGGGTGAGTGCGTCATACAAGCTGATCTGGACAAAATTGAACGCTTGATTCAGAACCTTCTGGATAACGCTTCAAAATATGGTGCTAGTCCAGGAGTCATCCAGATCGACATTACGACAGCGCCTGATAAGGTCGAGCTCAGAGTGTCGAATCAAGGAGCGACCATTCCTGATGAAGAGAAGAGCAAGATTTTTGAACCCTATTATCGAGTGCTTGGGCAGAAATCATCAGGTACTGGCCTTGGTTTGGCAATCGTGCAGCAGATTGCGCAGCAAAATAATGCCACCGTTAGGGTTGAAGACCTGAAGAACGGGGAAGGAACAGCTTTTGTTGTTCAATTCCCCGTTGCAGGTTAGCGGATGGTTGCTATGAGACTACTGTTGCAGATTTCGACTGGCAGCCGCTTTTTTTAGTCGATCAATATGGTTTTTCTCGCCCAGTATTCGTGCCGTTTTGACATTCGCGTCAGTCGGTTCAGGGAATGAGCCTCCCGACAATCCCACCATGTAATTCACGGCGCGTGCTACCTCGATATCATACAGTTCAGGTGCGCCGCCTTTGGGTGGCATCATCCGGATACCGGTGAGCGCACTTCCCACGAGATCGTCGTAACCTTCAGCAATCAGAGGTGCCCAAACCTTTTTCTTGCCTGCCTGTGGAGCCCCTGCTAGGCCGTGTCCGTGACAGGTGATGCAAACCTTCTGATAAACCTGCTCGCCTGTCATGGCGACTTTGCCAAAGTGGATGTTTTTGTCCTGTGCAAGCGCAGATTGTGCGCCAAGAATCCCTAAAATCACTAGGCAGTTTGCGCGAATATTCATAGTGTCTTCTCCACAGTTCAAGGCATTAGGAAGGGTAGGTTGCCTGAAAGCAGCGAATATCCTGCATAAATGAACCCGATAAACAGCAGAACACCAAGAAAGCAGTGCTGGCGTTTGATACCTAGAGATTTATCTCCGAATTTGTAACCGCTAAGCATAGCCCGGATAAGGTTCTCGTTGTGCAGAATGCTCGATAGCAAAACGCCACAAACATGGATGATGACGATGGTCACCATGATCGATGCCAAAGCTTCGTGTCCCTCCTCAACCAAAGAACCCCCGAGATCATTGAAGAGCATCCATCCTGTTATGCCCATGCCTAATCCACAGGTCAGTAACAACACAATGGCAACGGCACCTGCAGGATTGTGGCCTATGTAATGTTTGGGTTCTTTGCTGAATAGTCCATTCACATAATCAAGAACTGCAGCAGGACTACGTATGAATTCTAGAAACCGGGCATATTTTGTTCCAACAAAGCCCCACATAATCCTGAAAAGAATTAATCCAGCCAAGAGATATCCTGAGACCATGTGCCAGTCTCTTAGTTTCTCTGATTCACTCGTAGCGTAGGCTACGATAAACGATGCCACCAACAGCCAGTGAAATATCCGCGTAGGGAGATCCCAGACAAGGATCTTTTGTTTTCCATTTCCTTGTAAACGCGGCATCATTTGCTGAATCCTTTCGGCAGCTTTAGCGACTTTTCGTTGAAATCACCCTTATCGGCCTGTGTGTGGCAGACGGTACAGTTACTGAATGAAGATCCTGTCGGAGGATTTTTTCCATGCTCGTTCAAAAACCATCTGGTCTTTGTCATTCTGGCTGTTTCTTCTTGGGGGGCCACTTTTGCTTTTCTACCCGACTGCGTCATGAGATATGAATGAATTGCCTCAAGAGTATGAGCGTCCAGGCTTGCATCCGTGCCAAAGTGCTTGCCCAGATTTGAAAGCTGTATGTTCCACCCCGCCTGGCTTAAACCTTTGGCAGGATAGGGCGTGTGGCAGCTTCCGCACTCCTGAACATAGACTTCCGGATAGGGACCGTAGTTATGGTCACCGGCCTGAACACCACCGACAGTTGCTAATGTCAGAATAATCGACTTAATCATCAGTTTCCTGAAATCACTTGAAAATGACAGCTTCATTTCGTTACCTTTGAATTTCTATTTCTTGACGGTTAAAAGATAGGTAATAAAATCGCCTTTTTCCTGCGTAGTGCATTCCCGTTTAAGAACATCGTTGCAGTTACGCTTAAACCATTTGTCCACTTTTGCCGGATCTGTAAAACGCTCAGCATTGACTGATGGTGCCAAGGGTTGAATGACCTTCTTGGTGACTGCATGGCTTCCCGCATTGGCCGGATTTTCAGTGTGGCAACTGGTACAGCTCCATTCCTGCCCATGGTTTTCCTTGTAGAAGACTTCGCCACGTTTTGCTGAAAACCCCTGGAAACTGGGGTTTTTGGCTTTGATTTCCTGTGCGTAGGATGCAAGAAGGTCTTGTGGAGATGCGGTAACCGCCAGGGTAGACTCGATAAGTAGCATTCCAGCCATGCCGATTAATCCATGGATCGGCTTAAGAATTTTCGCAGACATATGGGCTCCCATTGAGAGTTTTCGAGGAGGCATGGTCGCATGCAGAAATTAGACGAAGATTAAAGAATCCTTTGCCTTGGCTTAAAGATATTAGCGATCTGTGATTTGCAAGTGCTTGAAACTGGTTGATACTTCCAGAATGATAAAAAAAGTTGCCAAGATCTTCTTGATGGTCACGCTTATCGTGATCGGATTTGTATGGGCCGCTGCACACTTTCTGCTGCCGGGGTTAGTTCGTAATCAGGCGCATCTTATCGGTGAAAGGATTGGTTACCAGATCAGCATCGGCACCATAGATGTTAATCCGCTGCTGTTGCGTTTACGCCTGCATGATCTGAGCCTAGCTTCCCAATCTGATAAAGGCGTTGATCAAGGCGAGCCACTTTTAAAAATCAACCAACTGGACGTTGATGCCCGATTCTGGCCATTGCTTGTCGGTCAATTAAGTATCGAGAAGATTGAACTGGATTCACCTGAAATTCTGCTTTATCGACGCAGCGATACAGAGCTGGGAACTAAGACCTTATGGAATTGGCAGAAATTTTTTACTGCGTTCGGGCAGCTGAACAGTGTTGAGCACACGGAAAAGAAAGCTCAGGAATCATCGCTCTCCATCGTTGTTGACGAGGTCGTTGTTAATGCAGGACGATTAGCCATTCGTGACGGCACCGCGGGTAAAGCACAATTAGCCTATGATTTCGGGCCATTTAGCCTACAACTGACGGATCTGAGCCATCAGAGGGCACCGGAGCCGGGAGAA
Source organism: uncultured Dechloromonas sp. (assembly GCA_964387485.1). GTDB lineage: Bacteria > Pseudomonadota > Gammaproteobacteria > Burkholderiales > Rhodocyclaceae > Fluviibacter. The sequence goes on from CAYLWV010000011.1 coordinate 11,258, forward strand.
ACCAATCTATCTTCAAAGTATGCGCTTAAGCTTGGGCATGTAGTCATGCCCTTGCCCAAAGTGGATGGTGTGCCTGATCGCCAGCTGGCATTTGATCAGATCACAGCGACCGGTTACCTGATTGAAAACTCGGTGGCTGATCTGAAGGTAGGCCTTGATCTGGCACTGGATGACGGACAGATTCAATCAACCTGGCAGCTATCGTCTCACGGGGTGTTACAAGGTGATATTCATCTGGTGCATCTGGCTGTTAAACCCTGGTTGGCTCTGGCGCCGAGTTATGAGCCTCTGGATAGCCCAACCGGCACAATTAATGGACAGGTCACCCTAAAGCAGGATTCGTTGGCGCTCACGTTGGATGCCGATATGACGCTGGATGCGCTGGATATCCGCGTGCAGGGTAGTATGGAGCCGCTGCTGGCCTGGGCATCGACAACGCTCAGCAAATTGCATCTGATGCTGCCACGGGCAGAAAACAAGTCAGCAGTGCTGACGATCAACGATGTGCTGATCGATCAGCCCAGAATCCGCTTAGTGATGGATGCACAAAGCCAGTCGAACTTCCATCGTCTCTTCAGTAAGCCGGAGCCTAAGTCAAAACCGTTGGTGGCAACGGAAGGGGGTACTACAGATACCGATGTCCCGGCCTCAAAGATTCCGGCCAAGGCGAGTGTGTCATCCTCTGTATTCCGTTATGACGTGCGTAGCATACGGCTTAAAAACGGTGCGATGCATTTTGCCGATGAGGCGATCAAGCCGGTCTTCCGGGTGGGTGTGACGGATCTCAATGGTTCGGTGCAGGGAATCAGTAACGCGCCAAATCGCTACGCATCGCTGGTACTGAACGGACGGGCTGCTAAAACCGGTAGTTTTCGGGCACGTGGTCAGCTAGCCTTTGCCGATCCGCGCCAGAATAACGATGTCAGTCTGATTTTCCGTAATATCCCGCTCAATGCCACAAATCCCTACGCTATGACATTTGCCGGATACGCGATTGATGATGGTCGTATTGATGTGGATCTACGCTATGTGACCAAAGACGGAGCGTTACAGGGTCAGAATCATTTTGTGATCAGGAAGATCAAGCTGGGTGAGCCGGTAGCTGAGTATGAGGGTACCCGCCTGCCGCTGGGGCTGGCGATTGCACTGCTGGAAGACTCGGACGGCATGATCGATGTGAATATTCCGGTCAAGGGTAATGTGAACGAGCCGGAGTTCAGTGTGGGGCACCTGGTCTGGCAGGCGGTAAAGACGCTCCTGACCAATGTGGTGACAGCGCCGTTCCGCGCCCTGGGAGCGCTGCTCGGACTTGAAAATATGGACGTCATGACCTTTGTATCGGGTGAGAGTGCGTTGCCGCCGGAAGCCGAGGAAGGCTTGACCAAGATTGCCGAGTATCTGGCTAAGCGCCCGAAGTCACAGTTGGTGATTCTTGGGACCTACGATCCATCGGTGGATGCTGTGGCGCTGGCACGGGCGATGGCGGACACAGCAATTCTCGAAGCCTCGGGCATCAGGGTGGTGGCGGGTGAGCCGTTGCCGCTACCGAATCTGAGTGACCCGCAAGTCAAAGCCGGTTTGAAAACCGCCTATGGTGCGCAGCTGGGTCGCATCAAGCTGGGTCAGCGCCTGCTGACTTTGCCGGATAACGCCGAACGCGGCAACCAGCTGCGCCAGGAATTGATTGAGAGTTACAAAATCACGGATGAGCAGCTCAAGCAACTTGCAACGCGGCGCGCTGCTACGGTGCAGGCGAGGCTGCTGACGGTGGATAGCAATCTGGCTGCGCGCATTAGTACCGGTGAGCCAGAGCCGGTCAGCGCCGATGAGGCAGGCGTGCCGATCAGGGTCACGATTAAAACGCTGGATTAGCCTTGGTCATAAAGAGCAGGCACATATTTTTGACAACAATCTAAATATCGTTAGAATATTTGTATGACTAGCCCAAAAACACATCTCTACGAACAGGTCGCACGCATTGGCAAAGCGCTGTCCAGCGCCAAACGGCTGGAGTTGATGGATCTGCTGGCGCAGGGCGCCAAGACCGTTGATCAGATCGCTGCTCAAGCACATATCGACATCAAACTGGCGAGTGCCCATCTGAAAACACTTAAAGCTGCCCATCTGGTAGAAAGCCATCGGGATGGCAAATTCATGGTGTATCAGCTGAGTGGTGATGATGTGCCGGGTCTGCTGGTGCATCTGAGAGATGTGGCGGAATCGCACATTGTTGAACTGAGCCTCAAACTTGCCGAAATCGGTAGCCAGCGGTCAACCGCCAGTGTAGAAGGCCACAAAACCCTGATGAAGAAGATTCGCGCGGGTGAAGCCATGCTGCTGGATGTTCGCCCGAGCGAAGAATACGAAGCTGGTCATCTACCGATGGCAAGATCAGTCCCGATGGATGAAATCCGTCAGGGGCTGAGTGTCATTTCTCCGGAAGTTGAAATCGTCGCTTATTGCCGGGGGCCGTTCTGTCGCTGGTCGGATGAGGCAATCAGTATTCTGCAGGCGAAGGGCATCAAAGCCAGCAAGCTCTCATACGGTGTTGCCGAATGGCAGGCTGCAGGTTATGCCACGGAAGCCAAGCATTAACTCAGTGTCAGCTTAGTCACTATTAAAGGAGAGATTCATCGTGAAAAAAATACTCGTCAGTCTCGCAGCTTCAGTGATGGCAATCAACGTATACGCACAGGTGATCGAAGCATCCATGCCCGTGCCGAATTCTGAAACGAAGAACGGCTTGAAGGTGCTGACATTCATCGCCAAAGACCCGCCTGGTCAACGTTGTAACGGCAACATTCAGGTTGCTGCCGAGGTTGCCAACAATTACATCGTGCCGATCCAGTTGCTACCGTCCACACTGGCCCCGGGGCTGCCAGCACCAGCTGTGTTTTATGGCAAGCAGATGATCGTTGCTGATGGCAAAGACTTCAATGGTGCGGCCAGTTACCAGATCGTTGCTGATGTACTGGATATTGAAAATGTGCCGAAACAATCCAAATCAGGCTTGATCACACAGGGTAGTGTCCGTCGCGATTTTGAAAGTCTCAAAAACAGTATCAAAACCGGTAATCGGCCACTGAGCAATTAACTTCGGAGTATCTGTAGAAAAAGCCGGTCATTAACGGCTACTTAGGAGATGGAATGAAAAACCTGTTCATCCTGAATGATGCACCCTATGGCACAGAGCGTAGCTATAACGGCTTGCGACTGGCACGTTCGCTTAGCAAGCTTGAAGGCCAATCCGTCAGAATCTTTCTGATGGGGGATGCAGTTGCTTGTGCCAAGCGTGGCCAGAAGGTGCCGGATGGGTATTACAACGCCGGTGATATGGTACGAATGGTAGGGAGCGATGTCGGATTGTGCGGTACTTGTATGGACGCACGAGGCCTGACGGATGCTGAGATCGTTGACGGTCCACACCGTAGCACCCTCAAAGAGCTGACCGAATGGACCGCCTGGGCGGATAAGGTTCTTGTCTTCTGATCCGGGTATGCCATGAAAGGACGTGAAAGCGGTATGCCGGATGCCGCCTATTGGAACAGTTTTTTTGATGCGGCGGGCATTCTTGATTGTCTGGGATTTCTGCCGGATTCGAAAAATGACGTGGTCGAGTTCGGTTCAGGGTATGGCACCTTCAGCTTTGATATTGCCCGTCGCACACACGGCCTGGTTACTGCACTGGACATTGAACCGGCATTGGTGGCTCAGGTCACAGCACAGTCCATGATTCAGGGATGTCATAACGTCTCAGCGCAGGTTCGTGATTTTCTGGCGAAGGGCACGGGCCTGGCAGACAGTTCGCAGGCCTCGGCGTTTATTTTCAATCTGCTGCACATTGAAGTGCCGGAAATGCTGCTGGCCGAGGCCTACAGGGTTCTGTCGCCGGGTGGGCATTTATACGTCATTCACTGGCGCTCCGACATTGACACCCCAAGAGGGCCGCCGCTGGAAATTCGTCCGCGCCCGGAAGATTGTGCTGACTGGATGCAAGCTGCGGGATTTGAACAAGTGACACATGTGAGACTTGATCGCTGTGCGCCTTATCATTTCGGCCTAAGGGCTATGAAGTAAACCTAATCAACGCCATGCTTGGATATTCGTTTCAGCCTAATGTCGTTAGGCTGTACCTACGAAGAGGTATTTCAATCAGCCTGGCATCTTCCCATAATAATCCTACTTGTTTAGTCGGATTAGTAGAGGAGTAAGGCGATGTCAGGCTGTGCAAATAATCATGTGAATATTGAAGGCGTTTATCAGTTCGATGCCCGAGGTGTCTCTAAACGATTTCGGCATGCGGCTATCTTTGGAGCGATTAATGCTTTGACACCGGGGGAGACCATGCGCTTTGTGAATGATCATAACCCGTTACCGTTGATCGAACAGTTACTGGTTCGTTATGGTGATCGCGTTGAAGTCAACTATGTCAATAAAGATGAAGGCGCTGTTGTCATAGATTTCAAAATCACACAGTGATGATTCGTGATGAAGATAAATCTGGGAAAAATATCGCTGGTGTTGTGGCTGCTAAGCGTCATCACTGTCGGGGTCTATGTCATCAGAGGCGGTGCAGTACAACAGATCGCCGGTGAGCGTAATGCAATTTTTCTGTCGCAAGGGGATAGAGCGCTTGTGCTTGAAGAAATGCGAGCGATGCTAGCGGCGACGCAGCAGATTATCGATGGTGTGGCTCGTGATGATCGTCAGCAGATTATTGCAGCGGCTAGAGGCGCCGGCATGGGGTCCGCCATTGATCTGGATCCCAATTTTCTTTCTAAACTACCGCTTGAATTTAAAACACTGGGCTTCAGCATGCATAGCGATATGGATGCGATCTCAAAAGCTGCAGAAAAACAGGTGCCACTGCCAGAGATCTCAGGGATGCTAGCCGCGACGTTGACCAAATGCGTGGCTTGTCATGGGGCATGGGAGTTAAAGCTCAAAGAATGATGGCGCAGCAAAGCATGCTTGTTATATCAACGACAGCCCCGCATCTTTTCGATGCAGGTCTTATCGCACAGCGATTCCGGGATGCTGCCATGATTGCCGCGCTCAAGGAGTTAAACCCCGGTGAAACGCTAAGGTATCGAGATGTGGAAGACCCGTTTTCCCTGATCCGGAAACTAGTCATTACGTTCGGTGCCAAAATCGAATGGTCGTATATCAAACGGAATGTGGGTTCCGTTGTCATCGATTTTATGCGGCGCTGAACCTTTAGCCTGTGGGTGCTAGATTGATGTGCGCCGGTCGATGTCGATTTCTAGGGTGACGCTCAGCATGTCACCCTGGTCGAAGGTAAAAATCTCTTTGACACCGTTTTTAGCATGCTCGGGCTTGATAAGCATATTAATGGCGCTCCGATAAACCGTCAGACTCCAGATCATGCCGCCTGTGTCACGGCTTGCTTCAAAGCCCAATGGGTTGCCTTCAGGGCTCGCAGTTTGCGCATCCGGTCTGATTGTGTACTGCAAACGGGTCGCGAATGGCAGGTTGAGTGTGGCTGTAATCTCCTGCGATTCTGTCAGTGCCACGAATTCAGATCGGGAAATTCGGAAGCGGATGTGTTCTGTTGCCAGGCGTAATTTCATGAATGATGGATTCCCATTGCTCAGGAGTGTTGACGTTGGTCAGATCTCTGAGACTACCTGCATCCGGGCAGATGATGTTCATACAAAGTGGCTGGATAAAGCGTTTGATGGACCATGCTTGCGCCAGCGCTAGATCGGGTGAGGCGCGGCGTGCTTGGTCGCAGGTAGTCCGGGTCAGATTGAGGACAAGCGGCAGCGGGGAGCCGCTAACGTAAGAGCCGTCAAAACCTTGTGATTGATGGATCAAATGCTGGAGTATCTCTTTGGACAGTAGAGGCGTATCAATCGGGATAAAGATCAGGGTTACGGATTCTGTGGTCTGTGTGCTGGCCCAGTGAATGGCACTGACCAACCCGGAGACCGGACCTAGTCCGGGTGTGTTGTCATGGACGATGCTTTGCGGCCCTTCTAGCCAATCCGAGCGGTCGGCACCACTCATGAGAACACGATCACACCCAAGTGTATGAAGCATCAGGCGGGAGCGCTCAAGGAGCGTTAAACCATTAATACACAGTGTAGCTTTGTCTCGTCCCATGCGGAGAGAGCGTCCACCCGCGAGTACGATGCCGATCTGCTTAATGGCCGGCATGATCTTTGGTGCAGCCTTCATAAGTGACAGGGCCGTGAGAGCAGAGGGCGTGCCCTTGTACCCATTCGCTGTCGCCATCGGTGTAATGCTCTTGTTTCCAGATGGGTGCACGGTGTTTAATTTCTTCGATGATGAAGCGACATGCCTTGAATGATTCATCGCGATGTGGCGAGCTGACGGCGATGAGTATGCTAATACCACCGATATCCAGTCGCCCTTGGTAATGCTCGATAAAGATGTTGAGCTGCTTACCCCAGTGTGCGCGGGATTCGTCGCATAGCTCTCTGAAGGTTTGCAGGGTTAACGCTTCAAAGACATCATAAGAAACGCCTTTGACTGACTTGCCGAGGTTGTGATTGCGTACTGTGCCGATGAACATATCGGCTGCGCCGTGTTCGGGATCCGCAACAAAACTGACGGCGTCTTCCGTTGAAAGTGGTACCTTCGAGACGCCAAGATGATTGAGCCCGCCCATATTAGCCACCACAGACTGGGGGAAGAATGGCGAGGTCCATTGATTCCGAGACACAATCAGCATCATTCAGCACGCGGCGGTTGTTGGCCAGGGCTGATTTCTCAATCAGTTCGTCATCCCGGAAACCAGGTACGAGTTCTTGCAACGTTTGTCCGATCAATGCCTTAATCTGATGGACGCTGACACCCTCCACCACAGAGAGGTTCAGTGTACCGGTGTGATATTTCCTAAAGGCACCAAACAGCTTGATGTTCAATGACAGTGTTGATTTCATGGTGTGTTCTTTCCGATTTTTTAAAAGGCCAGTGGAAACAGATCCATGGGCGCAATGCAGACGGAGTCATTTTTGGCCAGCTCATTCTGACCTTCGCCCATGATGGCCCAGCAGTTCATGTCGAGCATGGGGGAGATCTTGAAAGACTGCTGACCATCAAGAATGGTGAGATGTGTCTGACCATGGTCGTCGCTATCGAGTCGGGCCTTGAGAAAGTTACGCAGGTCGCCTTTTTTGGTGAAGGGATGGCGCAACTCTCCATAATGGAACGATTCCTCCGGCATACCGAGTAGATGCCTGATCAGTGGTTGTACAAAAAACCGTAAACCAACAGCCGTCGAGATGGGGTTGCCGGGTAAGCCAAAGTAATAGCGCCCATCGGGTAACACGGCAAAGAGGACGGGTTTGCCAGGTTTGATGCCAACACCATGAAAAATGATTCTGGCACCGTTGCGTTCGAGTAACTCGGGAATGAAATCCCATTTCCCCATGGAGACGGCACCAGAGCTGATAATGATTCGGGCAAGTTTGCCCACATTCAGCGTGTCCATGAAGGTCTGTACGTCATCACCCATACTGCCTGCATATGAGGTCGGTATGCCGGCAGATCTGAGCTGACTTAACAAATAGGGCGCATTCGAGTTATAGATTTCACCGTCTCTGAGCGGTAAATGATAGGCATCACTGACTTCTTTACCGGTCGTAAATATTTCGACCTCAGGCATGTGAAACACACTGACTTCATGAATCCCAGTTGCAGCCATAGCGGCGATATGACCTGCATGAATTCGGGTGCCTTTGGTGACAAGTACTTGCCCTGACTTGAGGTCTTCGCCAGCGTAGCGGATGTTGTCGCCTTTCTGCAGTGGGCTGGTCATTTCCACTTCAACGGTTTCACCGTTGGCGTTTTTGATGGCGATGGTACGTTCGACAGGCACGACGGCATCAAATCCATTAGGGATTTTGGCGCCGGTCATGATTTCTACTGCCAGGCTCTGATCTGCCGTATCAAGGACGTCGCCTGCAGCCAAGCAGTGCCGCACGCTGAAACGGCGGGGGGCGTCAAGGTTGATCCCGGCGGTTTTGCTTGCATGCAGCGCAAACCCATCCATCGCAGAGTTATTAAACGATGGCACATTAATCGGGCTGAGTACATCGCTGGCAACGATGAGCCCTAGAGACTCGTTCCTGTCGACAAGACGTGCAGCTTGGGGTTTGGCTTCTGCGGCAATGAGCGCCAACGCTTCTTTGTAACTGATCATTTTTGCCATGCTCATGTCCGTTTCTAGCCGCCCATGGCGGCCAGATGGGGTGTTGTGCCAGTCTGATGAAAATGCAACAGGTGGGTCGGTGCTTTCTGAACCAGCAGACTGGCGATGGTCTGTTGTAGTTCGTCGCGTTGACTTCGATGCTGTAACAGGTGGCGCAAGGCATGCCCACCGTTGCCAAACAGGCATAGCCGCAGGTTGCCCGTGGCGGTGACTCGGAGACGGTTACAGGTGTTGCAGAAGTCTTTACTGTAGGGGGCGATAATGCCGATCCGCCCACGGTAATCCGGGTGGTGGAATTCCTGTGCCGGGCCGGCACCCTCTTCGCGGGGAAGGCGTGACCAACCCAGAGCCTGCAATCGATCCCGGATTTCGTCTCCGCGGATATGATGTCGCTCAAAGTATTCCCGGTTCGTACCGGTTTCCATAAGTTCGATAAATCGGATACTCAGATCTTCAGTCCGGATCCATTCCAGAAATGCCGGCAATTCCTGATCGTTGATGTCGCGTAACAGCACCGTGTTGACTTTGATGTGCTCAAACCCGGCACGCTGGGCGGCACGTATACCTGCAAGCACCTGCGGTAGGTGATCCTGTCCAGTGATTTTGGCAAACCGCTGTTGATCCAAACTGTCGACGCTGACATTAATGGCAGAGATGCCGGCTTTACGCCAGAGGTCTGCATTTTCTGCCAGGCGATAACCATTGGTTGTGGTTGCCAGCCGTCGGATCCCCGGGATGGCCGAAATACGTGCAGCGATTTCGGTAAAGTCCTTGCGAATGGTGGGTTCGCCGCCGGTCAGTCGGACTTTCCAAAGCCCAAGACCGGCAAGGCCGGTCACCAGGTTTTCAATCTCATCGGCGGATAAAAATTGCGATTGCCCGTTTTTTTTGTAGCCATCCGGTAGGCAATACTGGCAGCGATAATTGCAAACATCGGTGATGGATAGGCGCAAATAGCTGAAACTCCGTCCGTGCGGGTCAATGAGCGTGTTCATCCTATCCTCGGTTTCTTCAGGCGTTGCCTCAAAAGCCAGCGGTTTCTTGCATATGAAATGCGTGACGCGCTGTAGTGATAACGTTTTTATTATGAGATGAAAGGACCACTTCTATCGGGCTTATCCTGGGTAGAGTCGCTACACCTTTGGTGGTAGCCGCGTTGATATGATCAGCCCGGTCGGCCATCAGTCCGTGGCCGGCAAAGCCAGGGGGCATATCGAACGACATACATCAAAAAGCCGAGTGACCAAGCTGTGCCGGCAGTAATAAGCAGCGGATTGGCCCAACCATTGGCTTGTATCACGGGGATGCTGGCCAGCACGCGCGTCAGAGCGCTAATGCCGACGAGCTGAAAGAAGGCCGTTTCGATGCGGCTGGCGATGATGGGTCGCCCAGTGTGGCCCATGGCCGTGCGCGTGATCATGCCGGCAATGATCAGGCCCATAGCACCGGTCGAGAGCGCGTGAACCGGCAGTGAGCGCGGTACGATGTCCAGCGTTTCCAGACCCATGGTGAATAAGGTGATGGGAATCCAGGCATAGCCTAGCTGTAATACCCAGACCATGGGATGCCTGAAGGTTTTCCAGGGTTTCCAGCCGATCCAGCGGGCGGTATGAATGGCCGCTGCGACAAGACAGGCCATAAACGCGATGCGTGGCGGGAACATCAGCCAGCCGATGATGCCTAATAGCGTGCCGATTGGCGTGGCGGTCATAAAAAAGGCCGGTTTCCAGAGTTGAATGCCGGGTATGCCGTTCAGAGTGAAATTAGGAATGACGCGACCGCCCATGATGACCAGCATCATCATGATCGCCAGGAGTGCCAGCTCAATGGGATAGAGCGGACTGGTCAGGCTATCGCTCAGAATGATGAAGTAAAACCAGCCGTTCAATACACCCAGTAGGATGACAATACCCAGCAGACTGAAGTTCTTCCATTGTTTTGCGAGCCAGAGAACCCGAAAGAGGAGTCCGGCCAGGAGGCTGACAAAAAACAGATCCAGTACGGCAGCAAGGATGAAATGGCCATAGAGCAATGCCCCCCGTGCCAGAGCCCAGCATAGGAACAACAGTGCTAATGGGCGACCGGCAGCAGGCAGGATCCCTGTCCAGTTGTTGCTGGCCGTCAGCAGAAAACCGGCGATCACGGCCAGTGCGAAGCCAAAGACCATCTCGTGGGCATGCCAGACGACAGTGAGGGGAACTGCTGTCGGCAATGGGGCGTATCCGAATAGCGTCAACAGCCAGAATAGGATGGCACATCCGGCGAAGGTAGCGGCGCCCAGGTAGAAGGGTCTGAAACCCAGGCGCCACAGGCCGAAGCCGCTCATGGGCTGCTCTCGTCGGGCTTGGCTCTCCTGAATAGACAGCAGGTTGCTGGGGCGGGGGGATTTCCTGGGGCTGGTCATGAGCTTGCCGTATCGATCTCGGTGGGAACAGCATCGATTTTTGCCAATCGGCGGTACTTTTGACCATACCGATTCGTAGGTAACACGGTTGGCTTGAGCAGCTTATTCGGGTTTTCCAGAGGTCAGTGGTGTGCTGATAATTAGCCGATGTTGTTTGAAACGGCCCAGACGGCAGCTTCCACGCGCGAGCGGAATTTCAGTTTCTTCAATAGGTTGCGGATATGAACCTTGACCGTACTGTCCATAATATCGAGTTCACGGGCAATCAGTTTGTTGGACATGCCGTGTGCCAGACATTTGAGGATGCTGAGTTCTCGTTCAGTTAATCCCGCGTGCGAACGATTGGTGACCATGGCTTCCTGGCGGAGGGCAGTGGCCAGTAAGCCGCTCAGTTCAGCGCTGATTGCATTTTTACCCAGCATGGATTCTTTGATCAGACGGATCATTTCATCCGGATCGGTGTCCTTGAGAATATAACCATCGGAACCTGCCCGAATGGCGCCGACGAGGTCGTCCGGATTGTTGGACACCGTCAGCAGAATAATTCGCGAGTCCACATCCTTGTCTCGCATCAGTTGAAGTGTCTCAATGCCGTTCAATCCCTTCATGTTCAGATCCAACAGGATGAGATCGGGATTGTGCTCGAGCGCCAGTGCGATACCTTCTTCGCCGGAAGACGCCTCGGCAACGACGTCAAACTCGGGCACCATGCCCAGCAGCTGAATCACACCCTTGCGGAAGAGGGGATGGTCGTCAATGATGAGCGTTCTGATGGTGTCGGTCATAATCAGGCCTTTATGCGTCGATATTTGATTTTTCGGGAACGAAGGTCAGCAGCACTTCCGTGCCGCCTTCGGGACGGTTTCGAATAGTTATTACGCCATCCAGTGATTGTGCACGATCTTCCATAATGATGAGCCCATAATGGTTTTCCGGAGATTTGGCATCGCCAATGCCAACACCGTTGTCGGTAATCTGAATGATGACAACATCATGCTCTGATACGCTGGCATTAACCGTGACTTCGCTGGCGTGAGCATGTTTTTCGATATTGGCGAGTGCTTCCCGGATAATCCGCAGCACGTGAATTTCTTCATTGGCAGAGAGCAGCGTTGGCGGCAGCAGATTGTTGCAGACAATTGGCAAGTGGCATCGATGGCTGAATTCGTCGGTGGTTTCAATCAGCGCCATCTGGAAGCCTCGTTCGTCAATCTTGAGCCGGAAAGCACTGATCAGTTCTCGTAACTCCTTGTAGGCGCTGGCCAGACCGGTTTTTAGTTCAGTGACAATTTCATGCTGGTGTTCAGGCGTCAGGTGGTTTTTTTCAAGACGGGCAACCTGGATTCGCAGATAGCTGAGGGATTGGGCAATGGAGTCGTGCAGCTCACGGGCAATCACAGAACGCTCTTCCAGAACGGCCACCCGGTGCTGCTCTTCCTGATGCTGCATTTTGGAGAGCGCCATCGACAGATTGCTGCCGATGGCCTCTAGGACTCGTATCTTCCAGTCGGGTAGGGGTTCGGCCGCATTGACCTTGAAAGGCATCACACCGTTGATGGCACCCACGTTACGGATGGGAATGAAGATCATCTTTTTTTCGTCCGCATCATTGAGATGGCTGGGAGATTGGCTCTTGTCGAAGCAATCCTCGCAACCACGATCTCCGCAGAGCATTTCCAGATCTTTTTGTCGCAAGTTGGAAGCCAGCCGATGTGCCGGAAAGGATCCGTGCTCATTGATGCAGATGGTGCCCGCGCCCAGACCTAATTGGGTTTCGACAACATCCAGTAGTTCCCTGAGGGTAGCGGCCGTAATGTTTTTATCGCTGAACTGCAGTGCAGATTGGTACATCAGCTCAAGCGATTGATTGCTTTCTGTGAGTTCTTTGGTTCGCTCGGCAATCAGGTGATTCTGGTTGTTATAGGTCGTGGCGATCTCGGCGACCATCATGTTGAAAGCGACACCCAGCTGGCCGAGCTCATCAAGATCGGTGTGCTGGGCTTTGGCCGTAAAGTCTTTTTCCCGGACACGGCTGGCCGCCTGTAATAGATCCTTCAGCGGGCGGACTACCTGGTTCTTCATCATCCACATGGTAACCAGGCAGACAATGACCGTCATTGCCAGTAAGGCAATCTGCAGAGAGCGTAGTAAGGCAATTTTCTGTTCTAGGTCTTCTTCGATCAGAAAGACGACATTGTTGATCTGTTCGACGAATTCGGGGATTGATGCTTCAAGATCACTCAGTGTGACCGGATCCGGTTTTCCTGTGATCCCGAGCAGCTCGGGAGAGAGCTCATTTTCCCAGGTCTTGTGAATCTGTTCGAATCGGCCTGGCAGCTCACTGTAATCGGCGGCTCGTGAGACGACGAAGTCTTCAAGGGCGTCTAACCGGAGTTGAAACTCTGCGGAGGCACGCTCAATTTTTTCACGCGATGCACCGGCTTCTGCATAACTCAGCAAGCGGTAACTCATCATCCGTAGTGAGCCGGCTGAATTAATCGCATTGGCCTTACCCAGGCTGTTGTCGGCGATGGAGGTGGAAAGCACCATGGCGATGAACGATAGGAACGCAATGGTTCCCATGGCAAGCCCCAGTCGCGCCAGCAGGGAGTCTTTGATCGAGATGTTGGGATTTGTCGACAAAATCATGAGTTATGCGCGTGCGGTTCCTGTTTATAAGCTAGGCAGTATTAGGGCGTACCACCATTTTGAACTTGGCAACCCATTTATGGGATGCTTTTAGAGCCGGAGTTTTATAACCAGCTGTTTATTAGAGAATTTTCCCAAACCTGCGATTCATGGTCCATACCACTAAAGGGGTAGGCAGAACTAATACCCGACATTTATCAGGGCTATCACTACAACTTTCAACTTTCTATGATGCGTTCTAAAGCAAAAGAGAAAGCAGGGAGGTTGTGATGTTTACCAGAAAGCAGTTGTCCGTTGTTTCATCCAGTACGTTCGCATTTACCATTTGTTTTGCCGTCTGGATGATGTTTGCGGTGATCGGGATTCCGATCAAAGCCAAACTGGGACTGAATGAAACCGAATTCGGTTTGTTGACAGCGATGCCGGTGTTATCGGGCTCGCTGATCCGGTTGCCGCTGGGCATGCTGACCGACAAGATGGGTGGGCGGATCGTTTTCTTTATCCTCATGCTGGCCTGTGTCGTACCGATCTGGTTTATCGGGGATGCCACTGAATACTGGCAATTTCTGGTGCTTGGCCTGTTTGTTGGTCTCGCCGGCGGATCATTCTCGGTGGGCATCGCCTATGTGGCGCGCTGGTTCGATAAGAAGCATCAGGGCACGGCGATGGGGATTTTCGGTGCCGGTAACTCGGGTGCCGCTGTGACCAAGTTTGTGGCGCCGTCCATCGTACTGGCCTTCGGCTGGGCGATGGTGCCCAAGGTCTATGCGGTGGCCATGCTGGTGACCGCGCTGGTCTTCTGGATGTTCAGCTTTACCGAGAAGAGCCACAACGTTCATAGCAGCGTGAGCGTGGCGGATCAGCTGGCGGCACTCAAGGACCCGCGGGTGTGGAAATACTGCCAGTATTACTCCATCGTATTTGGTGGCTATGTGGGTCTGGCGCTCTGGATGACCAAATACTATGTGTCCGAATACGGTTTTGATCTGAAGACGGCGGCTTTACTGGCTGCTTGCTTCTCTCTGCCGGGTGGCGTCCTGCGTGCGGTAGGCGGCTGGCTCTCCGACAAATATGGTGCGCATTCGGTGACCTGGTGGGTGCTGTGGGTGAGCTGGATCTGTCTGTTCATCATGTCGTATCCGCAAACAGACTTCACTGTTCAGACGGTCAATGGCCCTGAGACCTTCCATATCGGGTTGTCTCCTACTGTATTTACGGTGCTGCTGTTCATCATTGGCGTGGCCTGGGCCTTCGGTAAAGCCTCCGTCTTCAAATACATCTCGGATGATTACCCGCACAACATTGGCGTCATCTCCGGCATCGTCGGCCTCATTGGTGGCCTGGGCGGCTTCTTCCTGCCGATCATGTTCGGCGCGCTGGTGGATCTGACCGGAATCCGTTCGTCATCGTTCATGCTGCTCTACGGCATTGTCTGGGTGTCGCTGATCTGGATGTACTACACCGAAGTTCGTACATCGTCGACATTGGACCGTAAGACTGAAACGAACGTAAAAAAACACTGAATTCACTTATCGAACGGAGCAAATCATGGCGAAAGTTCTAAATACTTGGCTACCGGAAGACAAAAAATTCTGGGATACCGAAGGAAAATCCGTTGCGCGTCGGAATCTCTGGATTTCGATCCCTTGTCTCCTGCTGTCATTTGCGGTCTGGATGGTCTGGAGTGTGGTGGTCGTTAATCTCCCGAACATCGGTTTCAAATTCGATACCGATCAGCTGTTCTGGCTGGCGGCATTACCGGGGTTGTCGGGGGCGACGCTGCGGATTTTCTACTCATTTATGGTGCCAATTTTCGGCGGTCGCCGTTGGACAGCTATTTCCACGGCGTCGCTCTTGTTGCCAGCGATAGGTATCGGATTTGCAGTGCAGAACCCGGAGACACCGTATGCGACGTTTCTGGTTCTAGCACTACTCTGTGGCTTTGGTGGCGGTAATTTCGCTTCCAGTATGTCGAACATTAGCTTCTTCTTTCCGAAAGCCCAGAAGGGCGGAGCGCTGGGGTTGAATGCCGGCCTAGGCAATCTTGGAGTGTCGGTTGTTCAGTTTGTTGTGCCTATCGTGATTACCGCAGGCGTGTTTGGTGCCTTTGGCGGCGATGCCCAGACCTGGGTAAAAGGGGCACAGACCAAACAGATGTGGTTGCAGAACGCGGGTTTCATCTGGGTGCCCTTTGTTGCGATATCGACACTGGCTGCCTGGTTCGGTATGAACGATATCGCTAGTGCAAAAGCCTCTTTTGCTGATCAGGCAGTCATCTTCAAGCGCAAACACAACTGGCTGATGTGCTGGCTTTATCTGGGCACGTTTGGTTCGTTTATTGGCTATTCGGCTGGCTTTCCATTGCTGACGAAAACGCTCTTTCCAGAAGTGAATCCGGTGCAGTATGCCTTCCTGGGGCCTTTGGTGGGTGCGATCGCCCGTGTGATTGGCGGCTGGGTTTCGGACAAGCTGGGTGGTGCCGTTGTGACTTTCTGGACGTTCATTCTCATGATCGCTGCAGTGTTTGGCGTGATCCAGTTTGCTCCTTCTGCTTCAGGTGCAGGCAGCTTCTGGGGCTTCTTTGCCATGTTCATGTTGTTGTTCGTCGGAACTGGTGTTGGTAATGCATCAACGTTCCGCATGATCCCAATCATTTTCATGACCGAGCGTCAGCGTGAAGCTGCTGGCAAAGGCAAAGCCGCAGAAGATGCCGCAATCGTGGCGGGGAACAAGGAAGCTGCCGCTGTGTTGGGCTTTACCTCAGCGATTGCTGCTTACGGCGCCTTTTTCATTCCTAAATCATTTGGCACATCGATTGCGGCTACCGGTAGCGCCGAATTTGCACTCTATAGCTTCATCGTCTTTTACGTCACCTGCATCGCCATTACATGGTTGTTTTACAGCCGTCGTAATGCACCGATGCCTTGTTAATCCGCTGATTTGTACAACTACGTACTAAAGGAAACGAAATGAGTCATTTTATAGATCGACTGAAATTCCTCAGTGCAGACAAAGAACACTTTTCTGATGGTCATGGTCAGACAACGACCGAAAACCGTGCCTGGGAAGACGCCTACCGGAAGCGCTGGCAGCATGACAAGATCGTGCGCTCCACACACGGCACTAACTGTACCGGCTCCTGTTCCTGGAAGATCTACGTCAAGGGCGGTATTGTGACCTGGGAAACCCAGCAGACCGATTACCCGCGTACCCGACCGGATATGCCTAACCATGAACCGCGGGGTTGTGCCCGTGGCGCTTCTTATTCGTGGTATCTGTACAGCGCTAACCGCGTCAAGCACCCGATGGTGCGTTCCTCGCTGCTCAAGGCCTGGCGCAAGCATCGTCAGACGCTATCGCCGGTCGCTGCCTGGGAAGCCGTGGTTTCCGACCCGAAGACCGTACGCCGTTACCAGAGCGAGCGTGGCAAGGGGGGCTTCCTGCGCACCAGCTGGGATGAAGTGAACGATATGGTGGCCGCTGCCAATATCTATACGGCGAAAAAACATGGCCCGGATCGCATTGTCGGTTTCTCGCCGATCCCGGCCATGTCGATGGTCAGCTATGCTGCCGGTAGCCGTTATCTGTCGCTGATCGGCGGCGTCTGCATGAGCTTCTATGATTGGTACTGCGATCTGCCCCCAGCTAGCCCGCAAACCTGGGGCGAGCAGACGGACGTGCCCGAATCGGCTGACTGGTACAACTCGACCTACATCATGATGTGGGGTTCGAACGTACCGCAAACCCGGACGCCGGATGCGCACTTCATGGCGGAAGTCCGGTACAAGGGTGCCAAGGTGGTTTCCGTTTTCCCGGACTATTCGGAAGGCGCCAAATTCGGTGACATGTGGTTGCACCCGAAGCAGGGGACCGATGCTGCACTGGCGATGGCCATGGGTCATGTCATCCTCAAGGAATTCCACGTTGCGGGCAAGAGCGAGTACTTTGACAACTACTGTCGTCAGTACACCGACATGCCGAATCTGGTCTGTCTGGTGGAAAAAGATGGTGCCTATGTGCCGGATCGCTATGTACGTGCCGCGGATCTGGTTGGTGCCCTGGGTGAAGCCAATAACCCGGACTGGAAGACCCTGGTCATTGACGAAGCCAGTGATGCACTCACCGTGCCGGTGGGTTCGATCGGTTTCCGCTGGGGCCAGGAAAAAGACGGCGCACCGACGGCAGACAAGGGCAAGTGGAATCTGAAGGAAGAAACCAGTGATGGCCGTCAGATCAAGCCGCGTCTATCGCTCGTTAAGCATCATGATGCCGTGGTTGAAGCCGCGTTCCCGTATTTTGGCAACATTGAACATGAGCATTTCAATAGCACATCACACAGTGATGTCCTGAAGCGCCGCGTCCCGGTACGTAAAATTCAGACAGCGCAGGGCGAGATGCTGGTCGCAACAGTCTATGACCTCTACGTCGCCAATTACGGCGTTGACCAGGGTTTGGGTGGCGATAACGTGGCCAGCAGCTACGACGACGATATTCCGTATACCCCGGCCTGGCAGGAAAAGATCACCGGTGTGCCGCGTGACCAAGTGACGCAGGTCGCCCGTGAATTCGCCCAGAACGCGCATGACACGCACGGTAAATCGATGGTCATTATCGGTGCGGCCATGAACCACTGGTATCACATGGACATGAACTACCGCTCGATCATGAACATGCTGATCATGTGTGGCTGTATCGGTCAGACCGGTGGTGGTTGGGCCCACTATGTGGGGCAGGAAAAGCTGCGCCCACAAACCGGCTGGACTGCGCTGGCCTTTGCGCTGGACTGGAATCGCCCGCCGCGCCATATGAACAGCACCTCGTTCTTCTATGCGCATACCGATCAGTGGCGTTATGAAACGCTGCGTGTGGCTGATCTGCTGTCGCCGTTGGCGGACAAGGGCAAATTCAGCGGTAGCCTGATCGACTTCAATGCCCGTTCCGAGCGTATGGGCTGGTTGCCTTCGGCTCCGCAGTTGGAACGTAACCCGTTGGAACTCAGCCGTGAGGCGATCGCCAAGGGCCTGGATCCCAAGGAATATGTGGTTAACCAGCTGAAGTCCGGTGAACTCAAGTTCTCCTGCGAGGATCCGGATAATCCGAAGAACTTCCCGCGTAATATGTTTGTGTGGCGATCGAACCTGCTCGGTTCATCGGGTAAGGGGCATGAATATTTCCTCAAGCATCTGCTGGGTACCACGAACGGCGTGCAGGGCAAGGATCTCGGCCATACCGGTGAGGTTAAACCCCAGGACGTGGTTTGGCATGATGAGGCACCGGAAGGCAAGCTGGATCTGTTGGTCACGTTAGATTTCCGTATGTCGACGACCTGTCTGTATTCGGACATCGTGCTGCCGACAGCGACCTGGTACGAGAAAAACGACCTCAACACTTCGGATATGCACCCGTTCATTCACCCGCTGTCCAAGGCGGTTGATCCGGCCTGGGAAGCGCGTAGCGACTGGGAAATCTACAAGGGCTTCGCAAAACGCTTCTCGGAGCTGTCCGACGGCTACCTGGGTGTTGAGAAAGATATCGTTGGCGTCCCCATTCTGCACGATACCGCCGGCGAGATTGCCCAGCCTTATGACGCCAAGGACTGGAAGAAGGGCGAGTGCGAGGCGATTCCGGGTAAGACAATGCCGAACTTCGTGGTGGTTGAGCGCAATTACAGCGAGATCCACGAGAAGTTCACTTCTCTGGGGCCGCTCCTGGATAAGTTGGGGAATGGCGGCAAGGGGATTAACTGGAATACCCAGCATGAAGTCAAGCTACTCGGCGAATTGAACTATAAGGTTCGTAGCGAAGGCGTGGCACACGGTCGTCCGAATATCGATACCGATATCGATGCCACGGAAGTGGTGTTGACGCTCGCACCGG
>CAYLWV010000012.1:0-3085 GCA_964387485.1 uncultured Dechloromonas sp.
TAAATCGCCGGTGCGAAGGTCGCATCATAATTCGGCGCTAGGTTGAAGTAATACGGCACAATGGTCTGGAAACCATTGAGCTGAGAAGACCCCAGGCTGGGCGACAGAAAACCGGAGTGCCGGCCGCGATCCAGCGGGAAGAAGGCATAGGGCATGTACAGGAACGGCACATCCTGGAAATACAGGAGTGAGTTCGAGACGTTGCCCTGATTCTGTTCGTAATCTGCGTGATACGTCGATGCACGCAGATACCATCCACTATCGCCTGCCGGACACGTCGTGTACGTCGCATCCTCAGCCTGATAACGATTTTCGCCCTGCAGATTGATGCGTGCGGCCTGACCATGCGACATGGTCTCCACAATACGGGCGAGCGGCGTCTGCCCCGGCAGATACGCCACCTGGCCGGTTGCAGCAGCCTGCGCCTGCGTTTCTGCATCAGCGCTCGCCGCGGCGGCTTCGTTGATCGCGGTCTGCTGACCGGGCTGCTGACTAATTGTGGCTCCCGCGGCCATGCCGTAATTCGGCGTGGCATTACTGCCCACAGGCACTGCACCTCCCGGGTTGCCCATCATACTGCCGCCAATCGCGGGCGCGTTAAATGACCAGGGGTTGTTGGTTTGAGAAATCCGTTTCTGTTGGCGGATCTCGTAATTGACGTTGTTGATGTAACCCCTTCGGGCCGCGACAACGATCTCCGCGTCGGTGCCCGCCATCGTGGTGCCTTGCGTGGGATCACGGTACAGCACGTTGCCCTGGGCATCGACATTATCTTCGACGATATTGTAGACAATCCGCTCAGCATTAAGAATGGTGCCATCCCGCCGCAATTCGGCATGTCCAGTCGCCGTGAGTTCCAGATCGTTACGGCCAGTAATGGCATCGGCCAGGAGTTCGGTCTGATCCTTGGGCAACGCGGTCGCCGGTGTTTTTGCAGCCGCCTGGGCAGCCGGCGTTTGTGGCTGAGGCAAAGAGGTCTCTGCGACCGTTGGATCAGCGGCTTTGGGCAGCTCCTGATCACGTAAGGCACGACCGGACTCAGCGGCTACAGGTGATGGCGAGGATGGCACGCGCGGCGTCGTAGGTCCGGTTGGCGTTGACGGCGCTGGCGCCGGGGTTGGTGCCGGAGCGGGCTCCGGGTCAGGCACCACCGGTGCTGAAACCGGTTCGGATTTGGCTGCCACCGTTGTAGCGGGTGCCGGCGTTACGGGCGTTGATGCAGCGGCTTCGACCGGTTTGGTGGCCGGCATTTGGGCCATCGGTTCCTGCACCGCCGCTTTTTTAGCAGCGGCTTTTTTCGCCGAAGCTGAAGCAGGCAGGCTACCTCCCAGGGCGGCCGGCAAAGACGGCGGCGCCACCGCCGGTGCCCCCCCCAGTAACGCAGGGTCAATCAGCAACGGTGCCATCCGGGTTGGCACGGCACTGCTTTGCGCATAGGCAACGCTGCTACCCAGCAGCAAGCTCCCGATACCAATCCCCGCACCGACCCCTAGGCCCAGCGTCGCCAGGCATACAGCCACGGGCAAACGCCCAAGACGGGACGCCGCCAGGTCTTGCTCAGGCAAATAAGGTAAGGAGTCAAGCAGTCTGAATGACACAACAATCCACGGCAAAGGGTTTCAACGACCACGGTCGGATACAAGATACTGAAGATACCGACCACGGACCGCTGCAAGGTAAAATACCGTCAATTCTAGCATTTCTCCCCTTCAAAGACGGCCTTGATACCGTACGCATCCATGAATATGACGACTGATTCCCATCCTGACGCCCGCCTGCAGGCGGGTGCTGAATTTACCGCCCAAACCCAGCTCCATGCCGGAACCCCCAGCCTGGCCCCCGCCTCGGCCGACGCCAGCTTCCGTCGCTACTTTCGTGCCACCTGGCCGGGCGGCGAAACCGCCATTCTGATGGATGCCCCGCCGGACAAGGAGGATGTGCGTCCGTTCATCCAGATTGCCCAGCTGATGGCCGATGCCGGCCTGACCGCACCCACGGTACTAGCCGCCGACCCGGAAAATGGCTATCTGTTACTCAACGACCTGGGCAATACCGGCTATCTCAAAACCCTGCATGCTGCAGATGCCAAAGAAGCCGATACCCTCATGCGGGGCGCGGTCAACGCCCTGGTTGCCTGGCAGAAAAGCGCCCGCCCGGGCGTCCTGCCGGAATATGACCAGGCACTGCTACAGCGCGAACTGGACCTCTTTCCGGAATGGTGCATCGGCCGCCACGCCGGTATCGAACTGACGGCACAGGAACAAGGATGGCTGAAGGGTGTCATGGATGCACTGATCAAATCAGCCCTCGAACAGCCGCAGGTGTTTGTCCATCGCGACTACATGCCACGCAACATGATGCGCACCGATGACCCCGCCAGCCCGGCGATTCTGGATTTCCAGGATGCGGTTTACGGCCCGATCACCTATGACGTGGTGTCACTGTTCCGCGACGCCTTTATTTCATGGGATGAAGAACGCGAACTGGATTGGGTGATTCGTTACTGGGAAGCCGCCCGCAAGGCCGGTCTGCCGGTGCATCCCGACTTTGGCGACTTCTGGCGCGCTTACGAGTTCATGGGACTGCAACGGCATCTGAAAGTACTGGGCATTTTCTGCCGCCTCAACTATCGGGATGGCAAAGGCCACTATCTGGAAGATCTGCCGCGTTTCTTCAACTACGCGTACCGTACCGCCGAACGCTATGCCGAGCTGCGGCCACTGGTACCGATTCTGGAACGCCTGTCACCGCGCGACCTGCAAATCGGCTACACCTTTTAAGGCCAAACCCCATGCGCGCAATGATTCTGGCGGCGGGTCGTGGCGAGCGGATGCGTCCGCTGACTGATCATTGCCCCAAACCGCTGTTACCGGCGGCCGGCAAACCACTGATTGTCTACCACCTGGAACGCCTGGCGGCTGCGGGTTTCCGGGACATCGTCATCAACCACGCCCACCTCGGTGAACAGCTGGTCGCGGCTCTGGGTGACGGCGCACCATGGGGTCTTTCGATCACCTGGTCGCCGGAACCGGTAGGCGCCCTGGAAACGGCCGGCGGCATCCGTCAGGCACTGCCCTGGCTGGAT
>CAYLWV010000012.1:3185-14781 GCA_964387485.1 uncultured Dechloromonas sp.
GCCCCGTTCCTCGTGATCAATGGGGATATCTACTGCGACTGGACCATCACACCCCGAGCTCTGGCAACAACCGATCTGGCCCACCTAGTCCTTGTTGACAACCCGATCCAGCACCCGAACGGTGACTTCGTTCTGCATCTTGACCGGGTCCGTGATCGCACCGGCGAAACTGACACGGCGCTGACCTTTGCCGGGATCGGCCTCTACCGCCCCAGCTTGTTCAAAGATCTGGTCGTCGGCGAGCCGGCCAAACTGGCCCCATTGCTGCGTGCGGCTATGGCGAATCACCAGGTGAGCGGTGAGCACCATCGCGGGCGCTGGGAAGATGTGGGCACTCCCGAACGTCTGGCATTGCTTGACCGCGAACTGCGCGCCCAGACTACGCCGTAACCCGCTCATCGGCGTATGATTCTTTAATTATCAGACGCCCTGACACCATGGCTCACCAGACATCGACCCGACTCCTGGCCCCCCTCGCTCCGCAAGCGCCAGCCCCCCTGGATCCGGCGCCATTTATACGGCGACGACAGCAGGTGCTGACTGAAATGCACAAAAAAGGGCGGGGTGTCGCCGTCATTCCGACATCGACGGAACTGATCCGCAACCGGGACACCCACCACCCGTTTCGCTTTGACAGCAACTTCTGGTACCTGACCGGTTTTGAAGAGCCGGATGCTGTACTCGTATTACTGATCAGCGACACACCCCAGAGTCTGCTGTTCTGCCGACCGAAGAACCCGGAACGCGAACTCTGGGAAGGCTTCCGTTTCGGTCCGGAGGCTGCCTGCGAGCAATTCGGCTTTGATGCCGCCTACCCGCTGGATCAACTCGATCAACATGTGAGCGAACACCTGATCGGCGCTCAGACCCTCTGGCATAGCCTGGGGCAAACCCCCGACTGGGACGCTCGGGCCGGCCGCTGGCTGGAGCACGCCCGAGCGCAGTCCCGTGCCGGCAAACAGGCACCGACCGTGGTGGCTGACTGGCGGGCACTGGTGGAACCCATGCGCCGGTGCAAAGATGCGGGTGAGTTGGCACTGATGCAACGTGCTGCCGACATTGCCGCCAACGCCCATATCCGGGCCATGCAGGCCTGCCGACCAGGCCTTTACGAATACCAGCTCGATGCCGAACTGCAATACGCTTTTCTGCAAGCCGGGGGGCACCCACCCTCTTACCCGGCCATCGTGGCTGGCGGTACCAACGCCTGTGTGCTGCATTACACCGCCAACAATCAGCCATTACGCGATGGCGACCTGGTGCTGATTGATGCCGGCTGCGAAGTCAGCGGCTACGCCTCCGACATTACCCGCACGTTCCCGGTCAATGGCCGCTTCAACAGCGCCCAGCGCGATGTCTATACCATCACCCTGGCAGCACAGGAAGCGGCGATTGCCGCCACCCGGCCAGCTGCGCCGTTCCACGCCCCGCATGATGCAGCGCTACGCGTCCTCGTTCAGGGCATGATCGATCTCAAGCTCTGCCAGGGCAGCCTGGACGGCATCATCGAAACCGGCGATTATCGGCAGTTCTATATGCATCGCACGAGTCACTGGCTCGGCCTGGATGTCCATGATGCCGGGCCGTATCATGAGAATGACGAATGGGTTCGCCTGCAAGCCGGCATGACATTGACCATGGAGCCCGGCTTCTACATTCGACCGGCCGATAACGTCCCCGTTGCGTTTCACAACATCGGGATTCGCATTGAGGATGACGTGGTCGTCACCGATACGGGTTGCACCGTAACCACGGCCATGGCGCCCAAAGAGCCGGCGGCGATTGAAGCCCTGATGGCGGATCAGGCATGACCGATATCCGCGACCCGAACGAAGTCGATATTGTCATTCTGGGTGCTGGCCCGGTCGGTAGTACGCTGGCGCTCTTTCTGGCCGGGACACGCCATCGCGTGCTCCTCGTCGAACAACGCCGCCTAGCCGATGGCCAGCATGACCCGCGCGCGCTCGCGCTCTCGGAAGGTGCGCGACAGTTGCTGGAACCACAACACGCCTGGCCGCGCAGCCAGGGCCCGGGTGACGGCCGCTGCACGGCCATTGAAACGATTCATATCTCGCAGCATGGTGGCTGGGGCCGCACGCTGATCGACCGCAAGGACTATCGGCTACCGGCACTGGGTTATGTGGTGCGTTATGGTGCGTTGCTTGGTCGCTTGCACCAGGCCCTGCACCTGGCCCAACAACGGCAACCGGGACAGATCGAGATTCTGGAGCAGGCTTGGGTTGATGTCGGCGCAGATGCGACCAACACCGAAGCGGCTGATCGCTTCTGGCGAACACTGCAGGTGGGTGACCGGACGATTCGCACCCGTCTGATCGTCCATGCCGAAGGGACGCCACCGGACGATAGCCCCGATGTCATCGCCCGGGGCTATGGACAACGCGCCATTATTTTCGAAGCCGGCCTGGCACAGCCTCATGGGCAACGCGCCTGGGAACGCTTCACGCCTCAAGGGCCACTGGCGCTATTACCCGTTGATGGGTGCGGCGGCCGACGGGTCTCCATCGTTTACACCGTCCCGGAGGCCGATGCAGACGCCCTGCTCGCCATGGACGATGCCGGCATTCTGTCAAATATTCAACGCGCCATCGGACCTCAGGCCACTTTCACGGATGTGGGGCCACGCGCCAGTTTCCCGCTCAAACTGCGTCTGCGACAACCGCTACACCGTGAACGTGAACTCTGGATTGGTAATGCGGCCCAAACGCTACATCCCGTCTCCGGCCAGGGATTCAATCTCGGCTTGCGGGATGCCGCACAGCTGGCCTATCAACTACGCGATGCGCTTGACCCCGGCTCCGAACACACGCTGAAACCTTATATCCGCAGCCGACAGCTGGATCGCTGGGGTGCAGCAGCCTTTACGGATGGCATTGTCCGTACCTTCTCGACACCCTTCCCGATGCTGAATGCCGTACGGGGCATCGGACTCAGTGCACTGGATCTGATCAGCCCGTTACGCCATTTCGTCGCCCGCCGGATGATCTGGGGTGCTCGGGCCTGGCCCTGATCCGAATGCTCGGCGCAAGGGGCGAACAGAACACACCACGCAAGCACGCTCCGCAGCGCAACAAAACTGACTAAAATTTAAGCAAAAACAGCCAGTTCGGGTTAGAATAGCGGGCTTTGCTGCTGCCTGTTTTTTATTCAATTTTGCCCACTCGCCCCATGGATTTTGTCGGTTACCGTCTCCGAAACAACCTGTTTGTCGCCCCCATGGCGGGGGTGACTGATCGACCTTTCCGTCAGCTCTGCAAGAAACTGGGCGCCGGTCTGGCCGTATCGGAAATGGTGACCTCCAATTCCCTGCTCTACGGCAGCGCCAAGACCCAGCGTCGCGCCAACCATGATGGTGAAGTCGCACCGATTTCGGTACAGATTGCTGGTGCCGATCCGGCCATGATGGCCGAAGCCGCCAAATACAATGCGGATCGTGGTGCGCAGATCATCGACATCAATATGGGTTGCCCGGCCAAAAAAGTATGTAATGTGATGGCAGGTTCGGCCCTGCTGCAGCATGAAATGCTGGTCGGCAAGATTCTCACCGCCGTGGTCAATGCGGTGCCGGATACCCCAGTCACCCTGAAAATCCGCACCGGCTGGAATATCGAAAACAAAAATGCGCCATCCATTCTGCGCATCGCTGAAGAGAGTGGCATCCGCGCCCTGGCCGTGCATGGCCGCACCCGTTGCCAGCAATACCGCGGAGAAGCGGAGTTCGACACGATTGCCGCCGTCAAGGCTGCCGCCCGCATCCCCGTGATTGCCAACGGCGATATCTGCACACCGGAAAAGGCCAAGGCTGTCCTGGAGCAAACCGGTGCCGATGGTGTCATGATTGGCCGCGCCGCGCAGGGACGCCCATGGATCTTCCGCGAAATCGAGCACTATCTGGCGACCGGCGAGAAGCTCCCGCCGCCCGCCGTCTCGGAAATCCAATCGATTCTGCTGGAGCACCTGGAAGACCTCTACGGTTTCTACGGCACCGAAACCGGTGTGCGCGTAGCCCGCAAACATATCTCCTGGTACACCAAGGGCCTAAGCGGATCGGCCGCGTTCCGCCACCAGATGAATCGTCTGGACAGTGTGGCCGAACAACGGTCCATGGTCGATGATTTTTTCCGTCACCTGGGGCAACGTCATGAGCATCTGGTATACGACACGCACACAGCGACCGATGCCGAGGAGATGGCCGCATGAGTCAATCTAACACCCCACAGAACCCATCAGCCCTGGCACAAGCGGTGACCACCGCCCTGGAAAAATATTTCACGGAGCTGAGCGGAGAAACCGCCAGCGGCGTCTACGACATGGTGCTCAGCTGTGTCGAGCGGCCAATGCTCGAAGTTGTGATGCAGCAGGCAGCGAACAATCAAACCGTGGCAGCCCAGATGCTGGGCATTAACCGCAATACCTTGCGCAAAAAACTGTCGGACCACGGTCTGCTCTGATCTGCCGAACACATTCCTCTCTGATCCCTTTTCTCTTTAGAACTTACGTCCATTACCCATCATGAAAATCCGTCAGGCACTGCTCTCCGTTTCCGATAAAACCGGTGTTCTCGAATTTGCCAAGGCGCTTGACGCCCAGGGCGTCGCACTGCTGTCGACTGGCGGCACCGCCAAGCTGCTGCGCGATGCCGGCCTCAAGGTGACCGAGATCGGTGACTACACGGGCTTTCCGGAAATGCTGGATGGCCGTGTTAAAACCCTGCACCCCAAAGTCCATGGCGGCATTCTGGCGCGTCGCGACCTGCCGGCGCACATGGCCACCATTGAGCAACATGGCATTCCGACCATCGATCTGGTCTGCGTCAACCTCTACCCGTTCCGCGAGACCGTCGCCAAAGCTGGTGTGACGCTGGAAGATGCCATCGAAAACATTGATATCGGCGGGCCAGCCATGGTTCGTTCATCGGCCAAAAACTACAACGGTGTGGCCATCGTCACCGACCCGGTTGACTACGCTGGCCTGATCGACGAGATGGCCGCCAACGACGGTGCACTATCACTCACGACGCGCTTCGGCCTGGCCAAGAAAGCCTTCACCCATACGGCGCGCTACGACTCGGCCATCGCTAACTGGCTGACTGGCCTGGATGCTGGTGCCGAAGACCAACCGGCCGCCGCTGCACCGACGCCATCGATTTTTCCGAGCCATCTGCAACTGGCCTTCGACCGCGCCGAAACGCTGCGTTATGGTGAAAACCCGCTGCAACAGGCGGCTTTCTATCGTGACAGCACACCGACGGCCGGGGCCATTGCCAACTATACGCAACATGGCGGCAAGGAACTCTCGTACAACAACATCGCCGATGCCGATGCCGCTTGGGAATGCGTGAAGACTTTCCGCGAGCCTGCCTGCGTGATCGTGAAGCACGCCAACCCCTGTGGCGTGGCGGTGGATGGCAACTTGCTCCAGGCTTATGAAAAAGCCTTCCAGACCGATCCGACCTCGGCCTTCGGCGGCATCATCGCCTTCAACGGCCCAGTAGACGTCGATGTCATTGAGGCCATGAACGAACGCAAGCACTTTGTCGAAGTGCTGATTGCGCCGGCCTTTACCCCGGCCGCCATGGCCCTGCTCAACGCCAAGGCCAACCTGCGCGTCTTGACCGTCCCCCTGCCGGCAGGCAACACGCCGGTCTACCACGCCCTGGAGCTCAAGCGCGTCGGCGGTGGTCTGCTGGTCCAGACGCCGGATTCGTTCAACGTTCAACCGGATAACCTCAAAGTCGTCACCAAGGTTCAGCCGACCCCAACTCAGATTGCCGATCTACTCTTTGCCTATCGCGTTGCAAAATTCGTCAAATCAAATGCTATAGTCTTCTGCGGCAATGGCATGACCCTAGGCGTGGGTGCCGGTCAGATGTCCCGCGTGGATTCGACCCGTATCGCTGCGATCAAGGCCGCCAATGCCAAGCTGTCTCTTGCTGGTAGCGTTGTCGCTTCGGATGCCTTCTTCCCGTTCCGCGATGGCGTGGATGTGCTCGCCGAAGCCGGCGCCAAAGCGGTGATTCAACCGGGTGGTTCGATGCGTGACGAAGAAGTCATCGCCGCGGCCGACGAACATGGTTTGGCCATGGTCTTTACAGGTGCCCGCCACTTCCGTCACTAATCTCGTTTTAACACTTTCAGTAGCCAACGCCATGAAATGTTCACGACTACTTACCTCGCTGCTGGCGGCTTTATCGCTGACCTCGCTGGCTTATACCACCAACGCATTGGCGGATGACACCCCGGCTGCCACCACGGATGCAGCAGGGCCTCAGGCCACGCAGAGTGTCGTGGTCGTGGGCTCCCCGGATAGCGACAGCAAACCGGCTGAAAGCAAATCCTGGTACAGCAGCGCCTGGGATACCGCAGGTCAACACCTGTCGGACATCTGGACCAAAGGGGATGTTGAGCTCTACGTGCCATTCTGGAGTTATCACCTGCCGTTTGCCTACACACCTGAAAAGCGTTCGCAATACACGGAATACCCTGCTGGTGGCGGTATCGGCAAAGGCCGTTATAACGAAAGCGGCAACTGGGAAGGTATCTACGTGATGGAGTTTCAGGACTCCCACGGACTCCCGATGTACATGGGCGGTTATGGCTGGATTCCTACCTGGCGCCCCCTGGATGACAAATTCAAAGTCGGTGTCGGCCTGACGGCATTCTTCTTTATGCGCTCGGACATTGGCAACTACGCGCCGATCCCCGGTATTCTGCCGGCCGTTTCCACCGGTTACGGACCGCTCGATATCCAAATGGCGTATATCCCCGGAGGCCAGGGTAACGGTAACGTGCTCTTCTGGTGGGCCAAGTACTCGTTCAAATAATCCACACGTTTTATTTCTTTTTTAGCTCATTTAAGCACTCGCAGGATCGTTCATGAAAATTCTCGTTGTCGGCTCCGGTGGCCGTGAACACGCTCTAGCCTGGAAACTGGCGCAAGCCGCAGGCGTGACCCAGGTTTTTGTCGCGCCGGGTAATGCTGGCACCGCCCGCGAACCCAAACTTGAGAATCTGCCGATCACCGACATCAACGCACTGGCTGATTTCGCCGCCGAGAACGCCATTCACCTGACGGTGGTTGGTCCGGAAGCGCCGCTGGCTGCAGGCATCGTGGATGTCTTCCGCGCTCGCGGTCTGAAGATTTTTGGCCCAACCAAAGCGGCTGCACAGCTGGAAAGCTCGAAGGATTTCGCCAAGCGTTTCATGGCACGCCACAAGATTCCGACGGCCGGTTTTGAAACCTTTACAGATGCGGCGGCGGCTCATGACTATGTGAACCGTCAGGGCGCCCCCATCGTGATCAAGGCCGATGGCCTGGCTGCTGGCAAGGGCGTTGTCGTTGCCATGTCGCTTGACGAAGCCCATGCCGCCATTGACGATATGCTCTCCGGCAACAAACTGGGTAGCGCTGGCGCCCGCGTCGTGATTGAAGATTTTCTGGATGGCGAAGAAGCCAGCTTCATCGTTCTGGTCGATGGCAAAAATGTATTACCCATGGCGACCAGCCAGGATCATAAACGTATTGGCGATGGCGACACCGGCCCGAACACAGGTGGTATGGGCGCCTACTCGCCCGCCCCCGTCGTCACACCTGCCGTGCACGATCAGGTGATGCGCGACATCATTTTGCCAACCGTACGTGGCATGGAGGCCGATGGCATTCCCTTTACCGGGTTCCTCTATGCTGGTCTGATGATCGGCAAGGATGGTTCGGTCAAGACACTCGAGTTCAACGCCCGTATGGGCGATCCGGAAACGCAACCGATCATGATGCGTCTGAAGTCTGACGCGGTCAAAATGTTCGAGCACGCGATTGCCGGCACCCTTGATCAGGCCAATACCGAATGGGATCCACGCGTTGCGCTGGGCATCGTGATGGCAGCACAAAATTACCCGGAAACCCCGCGTAAAGGCGATGTGATTCATGGCCTGCCCGCCGGCAATGCCGCGGCCGATGATGCCCACGTTTTCCATGCCGGCACGGCCGATGACCATGGCAATGTCGTTACCAATGGTGGCCGTGTCCTATGCGTCACGGCCCTCGGCGATACGGTAGCAGCAGCACAGAAACGTGCTTACGAAGCAGCAGCCACCATCGCGTTTGACGGCATGCAGTACCGCAAGGACATTGGCTACCGCGCCATTAACCGCTAAGGATAAAAGATGAGCGAGCTGACGGGAGTTGAACGTTCTGTAGCCGTTCAGTCCTATCTGCAGGATTTGCAGTCGCGGATCGTTAAAGCGCTTTCATCGCTCGACGGAAAACCTTTCCGCAGTGATAGCTGGACTCGCCCGGCAGGCGGTGGTGGCACATCCTGCCTGATCGAAGAAGGCCATCTGATCGAGCGGGGCGGCGTCAATTTTTCGCACGTCATGGGGGAGCAGTTACCGCCCTCGGCGTCGGCGCATCGCGCCGAGCTGGCCGGCCGACCCTATGAAGCCATGGGTGTCTCGCTGGTCATGCACCCACGCAACCCCTACTGCCCGACAGCACATATGAATGTGCGCTACTTCGTGGCTCACCCACCCAAAAACCAGCCCGATGCGGCACCGGTTTTCTGGTTCGGTGGCGGCATGGATCTGACGCCCTACTATGGTTTCCGTGAAGATGCCGTGCATTTTCACCAGACCTGCCGTGATGCACTGGCGCCGCATGGTGCCGAATATCACTCACGGTTCAAGGACTGGTGTGACCAGTATTTCTTTCTGAAACATCGCAACGAAGCCCGTGGCGTCGGTGGCATTTTTTACGACGACCTGAACGAGCAAGGGTTTGACGCCAGCTTTGCGCTCACGCGTTCCGTTGGTGATGCCTTCGTCCAAGCCTATACGCCGATTCTCGAGCGCCGGCGTGACACCCCCTGGGGCGAGCGGGAAAGAGATTTCCAGGCCTACCGTCGCGGCCGCTATGTCGAGTTCAACCTAGTCTTCGACCGTGGCACGCTGTTCGGTCTCCAATCCGGTGGCCGCACCGAATCCATTCTGATGTCGATGCCGCCGATCGTGAAGTGGCGTTACGATTGGCAACCCGAAGCAGGCTCTGCCGAAGCGGCACTGTATACCGACTTTTTACCGCATCAGGACTGGCTGGCTTAAGTTTTACCGCTTAAGACTTCTGCGCGTCGATAAAAGCACGCGCCTGAGCCGTCCATTGATCGGCCACCATACGGCTCAACATGGCATCTGCGGCATCC
Source organism: uncultured Dechloromonas sp. (assembly GCA_964387485.1). Classification (GTDB taxonomy): domain Bacteria; phylum Pseudomonadota; class Gammaproteobacteria; order Burkholderiales; family Rhodocyclaceae; genus Fluviibacter. Next base: position 12,397 of record CAYLWV010000012.1, read on the forward strand.
AGCAGATCGCCATCACATTCCTTATGCGGAATCTGGGTCAGATACAGACTGAAGCGTTGCTGATCGCTCTGATAGTGCCGCAGATTGCCCAGATGAGCTTGCCGACGGCAATGGCTCACAAAGCGTTCTGACAAACCGTCACGTGGCCGCAAGGCGCGCACCTGCAGCAGGACATCCTCCCAACGCTCGGTGCCCAGCAAAGCCCGCAGCTCAGTACGGATGGCCGCGGTACTCCGCGACGACCGAGGGAGGTGCTCGGCCAGCATCAAGACCTGCAAAGCGGGATCGAATTGACGTCGGGCCACCAGCATTTCTGCCTCCTGCTCCATCCGTGCCGCAACCAACGCAGGTTCATCCGCATCAACCCTGCCCAGCCACAAAGCAGCCCGGTCATGATCATCCAGCGCCTGCGCTGCTCGTGCCGCCAGCAGGTCTGCGTAGCCCGCAGCAAAGCCTGCTTTGCGTGCACGCTCGGCCGATTTGATGGCTGCATCGAAGTGCCCTTCCATCAGTAAACGCAGTGATGAGAGAAAAGCCTGTTGGCCACGGCGTTCTCGACGCAACATCCGGAAACGAGCAATACGCGCCGGAAGCCGCAATGCACCCTGAAAAACCTTAAGCAGCAAGGCACCGATCAACAAGGTTGCCAGTATCGCCAGCAACAGAAAATTCAGCGACATCTCGATGCGCCATGTCGACAGTGCGATGATGGCATAGCCATCGTTGCGATGCATGAGTTCGGCCACGACCACGGCCAACGTACCGAGCAGTAGCCCCCAGATTAGCCACTTTCTCATGTTGCACTTCCTTTAGCAGCCGCGTCGGCCGGCGGCTTGCTGACATTGGCGGGTGCCGGCTCAGTGGTATCGTCAGCAGCCGGCAGTTGGCTGGCCCCCGGTGCGTTGCCCTCCAACGCTGCACGATAGGCCGTCAGTGCCTGGCGGGTTGCCTCCAAACTCACGGTTGCCGGATCAGGATTGACCGCGCTCAATCGCTGCAGTAACTCCAGATCGGATGCGACCAGGGCATTTGAGGCATCACAGTATTTGGCAATCCAGGCGCGGGCCTGATCCAGTGATTGCTGGTACACCGCCGCGTTGCGTTGAACCAGTGCATGACGGGCGTCCAGCAACAACAGACGCAATCCCTGCTGCAGGAAGACTTTCTGTTCCGGTGCGATCAGACCGGGTTCCGCACGATCCAGGCGCTGTACACGGACCATCTGACGAATCGATTGCCAGATGCTGGCCGTCACATCCGCAACTAGCAGTCGTGCCCGTTCCATCAAGGTATCCGCACTAACAGGCTCGGATACCATGGCTTCTGTCGCACCCTTGCCGGCATTACTGGGTTTGGAACCTTCCTGACTCTGATCAGACAGCGGCAACCGTCGATCCTGCAACAGGGGCAGCTTATCGACGCTGGCGATGATGCCATCCAGTTGCTGAATAGTGTCACGGAGATCCACAACCTGACGTCCACGCAGCTCTGTCAGATCCCTGGTCAGCGCCAGCTTCAGCGCCTGGGCTTCCGGCATCGGCACCTGGGTCAGCCAACGCTGGCCATTTTCCAACGCCGTACCCAGGGTTTTACTCTGCCCTGTCACCAGCCAGATCTGCCAACCGGCATCCATCTGCTCTTCAAGGCGATCCACCTGCAACAGTAAACGATCACGCATGAACGCCTGGCGCAGCAATGCCATCTCGGTCTGCATCTGCTGTTGCGTACCAACGACAGACTCCAGAGCCGCCAAGCGGTCATCGACCGATGCCGCCATGCCGGGCAAAGCCACTTCCTCACGTTGCAAGCCTTCCCAGAGGCGCCACGTCCAGGCTTGCTGCACAATCAGCGCGACCACGCCAACACCAAGGACGATCATCGCCCAGCGCTTGGCCCGGCTTGTCCGTCGTGGCCCCTGAGACACACCCGGCTCCGAAGGGCTACTTTCCGTCGTCTGTGCATCACTCATGGCTGATCCATTGTCTATTCGGTGATTGATGATGTCTGATTATACGTTCGCAGTGCTTCCAGAATACCGCGATCCCCACCAGCGGTGACCATCACCTGGCGGAACCCCAGGGACCTGGCGACCTCGGCAATCCGGCCATGAGGCACCAGCATGGGCAAAGACCTGAATTTTGCCGCCAGGCTTGGTGGCAGCGCCTGCATGAGACGCTGCAGGGATTCGCTACTGCTGACCACCACCAGAGAGGGCGCTATCGATGCATCCACATCCGCCTGATCGGCCGGCTCCATAGGGAAGAGGGTCTGTAACTCCGGCACTGCAGCAGGATTCAGCGCCCGCTGATAACAGGCCGCTTCATCCACCCGCGCACCCATGGCACGCAGACGCTGCGCCAGCAGATCCCGCCCCCCTTCACCGCG
>CAYLWV010000012.1:14881-29141 GCA_964387485.1 uncultured Dechloromonas sp.
GTGATACTGAGAAAGGGCACATGGGTCGCCTGTCCACCCAGCGCCCGCACCCCCGCCATTAAGGCGTCGGCCTGCCCAGCCGGCCGGGTAATCAGGACATGGTGACCGCTGAGCGGTCCGGTCAGCGGTGGCATGGCATCACGATTTAACAGGCGTTAATCTGGTCAATCAGTGCCGCAGCGCCCTGTGTCAGGAGCGTTTCCGCCAGTGCCGTGCCCAGTATTTCGGCCTGGGCCCAGTCACCACGACACTCACCGGCGATGATCTTTGTACCGTCCACGGAGGCCACCAGACCCCGCAACCAGAACTGCTGAGCACCCTCCACCACGGCAAAGCCGGCGATCGGCAGATGACAACTCCCGCCGAGGCGGCGGGAAAAAGCCCGTTCCGCACGAACACAGGCGGCTGTCGCGGCATCGGCCAGCCCATCGGCAATACGCTGCATGACCGGTTGCCCCTCACAAATTTCGATGCCCAGAGCACCCTGCCCCGGCGCCGGCAACATATCGGCGGGATCAATACGAGCACGGATCCGGTCGGCCAGGCCCAAACGGACCAGGCCGGCTGCGGCCAGAATAATGGCATCAAACTCGCCGTCGTCGAGCTTACGCAAGCGGGTGTCAAGGTTACCGCGTAGCGGTTTAATGATCAGATGTGGAAACCTGGCGCGCAGCTGGGCTTCACGACGCAAGCTGGAGGTGCCCACCACAGCACCGTCCGGCAATGCCGCCAGAGACTCGTAGCGCGGGCTGACCAAGGCATCGCGCGGATCTTCACGCTCGCTAATGGCGGCCAGCACAAAGCCTTCCGGCATTTCCATGGGCACATCCTTCATGGAGTGCACGGCCAGATCGGCCCGGCCTTCGGCCATGGCGACTTCCAGCTCCTTGATAAAGAGGCCCTTGCCACCAATGGCCGCCAGCGGCCGATCCAGAATCTGGTCGCCCCGAGTGGTCATTCCCAGGATCCGGACATCGCGATCCGGGTTCTGGGCCTGCAGGCGGGCTTGAACATGCTCGGCCTGCCACATGGCAAGGCGGGATTCACGGGAGGCAATAACAAGTGGCGTCGACATAAGCAGTTTCACAAAGCAGCAGGGTAAATACACCCTCGGATTTATGTAATCGTAGCACGCGGCATCCCTTATAATGCGGGGTTTACAGCCACTTCTGCCGCTCAAGGCCCATTGCTGCCATGTCTGCCCACGAAAACCCCCAAGCTTCCACGCCCTACACCTGGGCCGGCCGTTTTGATGAACCGATGTCGGATCTGGTCAAACGCTATACCGCCTCGGTCAACTTTGATCAGCGTCTGTGGCAACAGGATATCCGTGGCTCACTGGCCCATGCTCGCATGCTGGCCAAACAACAGATCATCAGCACTCAGGACCTGGCCGATATCGAACGCGGCATGACACAGATTCTCGGCGAGCTCGAGCGGGGCGAATTCACCTGGTCACTCGACCTGGAAGATGTGCACCTGAACATCGAACACCGCCTGACCAGCCTGGTGGGTGATGCCGGTAAACGCCTGCACACGGGACGCTCCCGTAATGACCAGGTGGCGACCGATATCCGTCTGTGGCTACGTGACAGTATTGATGGGCTCATTGAGCTCTTCAAGCGTCTGCAACTGGCGCTGGTGACCCTGGCCGAACAACATGCCGCAACGCCGATGCCCGGCTTTACCCATCTGCAGGTTGCCCAGCCCGTCACCTTTGGCCATCATCTGATGGCCTATGTCGAAATGCTGGCCCGCGATGCCGAACGCCTGACCGATCTGCGCCGCCGGGTGAATCGCCTACCGCTGGGCAGTGCTGCACTGGCCGGCACCACCTACCCGATTGACCGTCACTTCGTTGCCGAGCAACTGGGCTTCGAGGCCGTATGCGAAAACTCGCTGGATGCCGTGTCTGATCGCGACTTTGCCATCGAGTTCTGTGCAGCCGCGTCACTGGCGATGATTCATCTTTCGCGCTTCTCCGAAGAGCTCGTCCTATGGATGACACCCCGCTTCGGCTTCGTCATGCTGGCTGATCGCTTCTGCACCGGTTCGTCGATCATGCCGCAGAAAAAGAACCCGGACGTGCCGGAACTGGCCCGCGGCAAGACCGGCCGCGTCATCGGCGATCTGAACACCCTGCTCGTTCTCATGAAAGGGCAGCCACTGGCCTATAACAAGGATAACCAGGAAGACAAGGAGCCCCTGTTCGATGCGGTGGATACACTGACCGATACACTGCGCATCTTTGTCGATCTGGTCCCTGGCATCAAGGTCCGCCCGGAACCCATGGCCAATGCCTTGCTACAAGGCTACGCCACGGCGACCGATCTGGCCGACTACCTGGTCCGCAAGGGCCTGCCTTTCCGGGAAGCCCATGAAGTGGTTGGCCTGGCCGTCAAGGCCGCCGAAAAACGAGGCGTCGATCTGGCTGACCTAACACTGGCCGAACTCCAGACATTCTCGGCACTGATCGAATCGGATGTCGTACACGCACTGACGATTGATGGCTCGCTGGCTGCCCGTAACCATATTGGCGGTACGGCACCGAATCAGGTCAAAGCCGCCATTGAACGTGCCAAAAAACGGCTGGCCTGACTGCCCCCCAGACCTCGTTCAGTCATCAAGCAAAAGGCCCCGTGTCTATGACCGGGGCCTTTTCTATGGCAGTTCCTACGACTAACTGAATCCTGTTTAGCTGATCGACACACCCGCCAGCGTCAGGAGCCCCAGGATCAGGAACAATACCGCTGTCACCCGGTGCACCAGCTCGATGCGAATTTTACGCAGCAGGATGTTGCCAAAGAACACCAGCGGCACATTGGCCAACAGCATGCCCACGGTGGTTCCCATCACAACCGGCACCAGATCGTTAAAGCGGGCGGCCAGAATCGCCGTAGCAATCTGGGTCTTATCACCCATCTCCAGCAAAAAGAAAATCACGGTGGTCATGACGAAAACGCCATAACGCCGCAGATTTTTTTCGGCCACGTTTTCTTCATCTTCGTCGAGACGATCCGGAATCAACGTCCAGATCGCCATGGCGATAAACGACAAACCGACAATCCAGCGCATCCAGTCCGGACCGATCCATTCAAAGACCGATTCGCCTACCAGCGCCGCCAACGCGTGATTCAGCAGTGTGGCTACAAAGATACCGGCACTGATTGCCCACGGAGAACGGTAGCGTGCGGCCAGAACCAGCGACAATAATTGCGTTTTATCGCCAATTTCGGCCAACGCCACAACCCCGGTGGCAATCAGGAAGGGATCCATCATCACGCTCAGTTTTTCAGGTCAGCCAGCAGGGCCTGCAGCTCACCGGCCTGGAACATTTCCATCATGATGTCGCTACCACCAATGAATTCGCCATTTACATACAGCTGCGGAATCGTCGGCCAGTTGGCATAGACTTTCACGCCTTCACGAATTTCGGGATTTTCCAGGACATTCACGCTGAAGAACTGACTGACACCGCTTTCGCGCAGCAGCTTGCAGGCGCGCTGCGAAAAACCACACTGCGGAAACTGCGGGGTACCCTTCATATACAGGACGACCGGATGGCCTTTAACCTGTTCATCAATGAGGGCCAGGACGGGGTTGTTGTTATCGCTCATGGTCTGACTCCGGAATCTGTTGGGAATGCAAGGAGCAGCGAGTCTAGCCAAGGCGACGCACTGCGTCAAACCGTCGCCCGGTCAGCAACGATCTCAGGCGTGCGATCTCAGTTTTTCAATGACGCTATAGAGCGTCATACCGGCCAGCAAACTGGCCATATAGATCAGCCCTTCCGGCACACCGGCACCGAGCAGCACCAGTCCAGGGCCTGGACAGATCCCGGTAATCCCCCAACCGATACCGAACAGCACGGACCCGGCAATGAGGCGCCGGTCAATCTTGCGGCTGACCGGCAGATTCAAAGGCTCACCCAGCAGCGTTTTAGGCTGTTTCCTGAGCAAAGCAAATCCGACACTACCGACCATGAGGCCACCGCCCATCACCAGGCCCAGAGACGGATCCCAAGGGCCGGCCACATCCAGGAACCCCACCACTTTGGCGGGGTTCGCCATACCGGAAAGAATCAGCCCCAACCCCAGCAACAGACCGGCCAGGCCCGCCGTTACCCATTGTCCAATACGATTCATTGCTTAGTTTCCAACCACATGGCGCATTAAGAAAACAGTCACCATGGCAGCGCCCATGAAGCTGCACACAGCCATCAGCGAACGGCCGGAAAAACGGGACAAACCACAAATACCATGACCACTGGTGCAGCCATTCGCATAACGCGTGCCTAAACCGACCAACAGACCACCGATGATCAGGCCCAGCGTGCCCGTCTGCTGCACGGACGACGGCAACGCACCGAATACGAGCCAGAGCGTGGGTGCCCCGACCAACCCCAGCAGGAAAGCCACTCGCCAGCCGAAGTGCTCCCGTTTCTGTTGAACCAGCAATTCGATCAGATGGCCCAGAATGCCACTGATACCGGCAATACGCCCATTGGTCCAGGCCAGCCACACAGCAGCCAAACCGATCATGCAACCGCCAATCAGTGCCGCAATGGCCGCACTCAGCGTGAACGCATCCCAATCAATGGTCATACAGTACAACCCTTGTTAACCGTGGTACGCGTCTTCGACTTGGCGGCCGGCGGTGTGTTGCAGTAGAGGCGATGCAAGGTTTCCAGGATGACCTGGACATGCGGATGCGCCACCCGGTAATAAATGTACTTACCGTCACGGCGGGTTGCCACAAAACCTTCGTTGCGCAACACACCGAGCTGCTGCGACAGCGTCGGCTGCTGGATATTCAGCAATTCCTCCAGCTCTCCGACCGAATACTCGCCTTCCAGCATCTGGCAGAGCAGTAGCAAGCGGTCAGGATTGCCGATCACTTTCAGCAGCGAAACAACTTGCGCAGCCTGGGAACGCATCCAATCCAGATCCAGCACCGGCGCGTTGGCCGAAGCTTTGGATTTGGTCGTGGCCGTATCAGCGAGTTTGGGTTTTTTGAGCGCCATAGTAGCTCCTGGGGGAGATTGAACGTTTATAGGTTTTCTTTTCAATATACTACCAGATATATACAGCGTGCGTGAAACTGATCGACCCAATCGATGATTCCATGACGCTGAGATAGAATTCAAGCATGACGTCGTTTCCAACCTGGCAAAAACCGAGTGGCGCCCCTGTGGCCTGCGTTGAAAAGATCAAGGTTCTTAATGAGAATCTGACTGAGCTACGCACGCTGGCTCAGGAAACGCTGGATGATGCGCTTCTGCTCGGCTGTAGCGAACAGCAGGTGCGGCAAATCCTGCACGACATGCTGGATCAGCTGGAAACCCCTTACGACGAACTCCCCGAGTAGACCTAAAGCCAGCTAAGACGTCGGGCATTCCAATCCATGACGGCTGTACGATCCACCATTCTGGTGGCGAGGTGAGGATAGGTTTCGGCAATCACCTGTCGGGCAAATTCCGACAGAAACCGGGCTTTCAATGCTGCGCGCGCCCGATCAACACCGATATTTTCAAACGGCACCGACGAAAACAGCAGAAACCCGTCCTCCGGAATCCGTCCTGAACGCATATTCGCTTCAATGATGCCGGCCGCCTTGATGATTGGCTCGGCAAGATTGGGACTATAAGGCCCGATAATCAATGCCAGATTCGGTGTGTGCAGGAAGTCAAATCCTCGTCCGAGGCAGATCATCCACTCCCGGTGTTCAATATCCAGTTGTCGTGCGCCACAGCGCAACTGTTCCCGCATTTCCGCCACATGGCGGATATTTCCCTGCAGAAGCGGTAGCAGATCCGCCTTCACACCGCTCGGCATAGCGGGAAACAACGCATCCAGATGATGCATGAGGTTTTTAGCATCGCTTGCCGAATCCGTTGCTGAAAGCGCGGCAACATCGAGGATGTCACCCTGTACAGCATCCCCGTGCAATACCAGTGCCTCTTCATCCGTCTCGAAACCACAGACGAGCGGATATACCGTGTCATGGCCATCACCGAAAACGGAGGCCATCTGCTGCCGTATCTGCTGGGTGTGGGCAAATGCGGCTGCCCGGTCATAACCGAATCCGGCACATCCCCGATGTGCATCGGATTTCGAATAATGGTAAGTCACCATCAGTAAGACGCGCCGGCCTTCTCGCACCCGATCCATCACATACTGGGTCACCACCTCGCCGAGATGGGGCCAGCCCAGATCAAAACGCCCACCCAGGTTACGGAAGGGCATGAGAATCCCTACCGGCATGCCCGTCGCCACCGGAAGATTGATCCGTCCATCCATACACTTGAAGACGCCAATTGCTGTCGGATGCTGACTCAGATAGCGTGTTCTGGCCAAAGCTGCTTCCGGGCTCCGATAGGCCTCTCCGTGCCGCTCTGCCAGAGCGGCCAGCCAGTCAATCTTCTGGCTGATTGGTTGCATTTGCATCTCGCTCACTCAACCCCCCTGCGGAAAGTAGGTAGGAAACTAGCCTGTTAGCTGGGGAAATGCGACCAGATGGTCAATCTCCAGCCGGATACCGATCATCTCTCCGACCGCATGGTCGTGATGACTGGGCACCAGCGAAAGCACACGGTCACCTGACGGTAACTCCAGTGTATAGAGAAACGCCGCGCCGCGAAAAACGCGCTCCAGAACTCGTGCGCGTACGGAGCTCCTGTCATCGTGCTGGATATCATCCGGACGGATCAACACATCAACGCCTTCACCCTGCGGCACATCCACCGGCTGAATACGGCAAAGCTCCCCGAGCTCAAAGCTGATGCAATTATGACCACTCACCGTGGCCGGCAGGAACACGCCGTCTCCAACAAAGGTCGCAATATGCCGCGTCGCTGGTTCATGGTACAGCGCATAAGGCGACGACCACTGCTGCAGCTGCCCTTCGACCATGACCCCCACACGATCCGCCATCGCAAAGGCTTCCTGCTGGTTATGGGTGACCAACAGGGCGGTAGTTCCGGTGGCCTTGAGAATGTGGTGCACATCAATCGAGAGCCGCTCGCGCAGTTCCACATCGAGATTGGAGAACGGCTCATCAAGCAAAAGCAAGGTCGGTCCCGGGGCCAGGGCCCGCGCCAGCGCGACCCGTTGCTGCTGCCCCCCCGACAACTGGTGCGGATAACGCTGTCCGGCATCGGCCAACCCCACCAATGCCAGCATTTCTTCAACCCGGTGCCGTTTGTCAGCGCCGGCCCAGTCGCGCAAACCAAACGCGACGTTATCCGCCACCGACATATGCGGAAACAACGCGTAGTCCTGAAACACCATGCCAATCTGGCGGCGCTCGGGTGCCAGCTGCCAACCTGCATCGGCCACCCAGTGACCATTCAGTGCAATACGCCCGGATTGCAACGGTTCGAAACCGGCGATGGCGCGTAATACGGTCGTTTTACCGCAACCGGACCCCCCAAGCAGACAGCCGATTTCGCCGGGTGCCAAAGAAAACGACAACCCACTGACGACCGGTTTACCGGCATAGCCCAAAACGACCGAATCAAGAATCAGCGCATCCATACTCATCTTCAATGCATCAGTGAAAACCGGACTCGGATTTCCTGACCAACAGAATAACCGGTAACAGACCTGCCAGCACAATGGCCAGGCTGGGTAAGGCTGCCCGATCCCACATCCCCTCGGACGTCATCTCGAAAACACGTACGGCCAGCGTATCCCAGCCGAAGGGACGTGTCATCAGCGTAATCGGCATTTCCTTCATGACATCCACAAAGACAATCAGTACGGCAGTCAGCAAACCGCCGCGCACCATCGGCAGCTGTAACCGGAAGAGGACCTGTCGTGGCGATAAGCCCAGGGAGCGGGCCGCATTGCCCTGATTGCGGGTAATGCGCTGCATGGCGGCATCGATCGGTTGAAACGCCACTGCCAGAAAACGGGCCGACAGGGCCAGCAGCATCACCAGTAACGAACCTTTAAGAATCTGCGACACTTCCCAACCCAGTGCACCCGCCAGGGCAATCAGCTGGTTATCCAACCAGGCGACCGGGATAAAGACCCCCACGGCCAATACCGTACCGGGGATAGCGTAACCGAGTGTGGCCAGTCGCACGACCCACTGCGTGATCTCGTCTTTATGGTGCTGGCGAATGGCGCTGAGCAGCAAACCCAGCACCGTCACCGTGACGGCCGCCAGACCTGCCAACCAGATGGAATGCAGGAGGAATACCGGATAGCGCGCATCAAAGTCCGTTTGCCAGACATCGGCCACCCAGACCAGCAGTTGCACCATCGGTACCGCAAAAGCCATCGCAAACACTAGGCTACAGAACACCACTGCGCCCCAGCGGGCGCCGCCACTCAAGCGAATACGCACAGGGCTAAAGCTTTTATTGGCATAGCGCCTGTTATGGCGCAAACGCTGATCTACGGCAGCCAGCACGAGCACAAACAGCACCAGCAGCGAGGCTAGCTGGCTAGCGGCGGCCAGGTTGAACAACGAAAACCAGGCTTTGTAAATCGCCGTTGTAAAGGTATCAAAACTGAAGATCGAGACGCTACCGAAATCCGCCAGAGTTTCCATCAGTGCCAGGGTCATGCCACCAGCGATCCAGGGGCGCGCCATCGGCAAAGCCACTTTCCAGAATGCCTGGAAACGGGTGTAACCCAGAGCCTGGGCCGCTTCGACCGCCCGCAGGCCTTGTGTCACAAAGGCATTGCGGGCCAGCAGGTAGACATACGGGTAAAACGCCAGTGTCAACACCAACACCACGCCGCCGGTTGAACGGATGGGAGGGAACCAGGGGGTGGCCCCCAGCCAACCGCGCAGCAGCGTCTGCACGGGGCCGGTGAAGTCGAGCAAACCTACCTGTACGAAAGCCAGCACATAGGCGGGCATCGCCAAAGGCAGCATCAGGCCCCAGGAGAAAAACTTTCGGCCCGGAAAATCACACACGGCCGTTAACCAGGCTAGCGGTACACCCAGAAACAGCACGCCGGCACCGACGCCAAAAATGAGAATCGCCGTATTGAGCAATACCCCCGGTAGTACATAGGCCGTCAGGTGAGACCAGATTTCGGGCTGCGGATCAAAAAACGAGGCGAGCACCACCAGCAAGGGGATAAGCGTTAAAGCAGCAATGGCCAGGGCCCGCAAGGGGCCCCAGCCACGCCAATTCCAGATTGACCCGCGCTGCTGCACGGTCAGTGAACGTCCATCAATGATTTCCGCGGGACATCATTAGCGATAACCGGCGCGGTCCATCAGCTTGGTGGCGGCCGCTTGCAGCTCACCCGCCTTAGACACATTGATCAGGTCCATTTTGAACGGACCCCAGTGACGAATGATCGAATCCGGTTTCACTTTGGGATTGGCCGGATATTCGAAATCTTCATTCGTATAAATCGACTGTGCCGTATCACCGGATAACCACTCGATCAACTTCTGGCCTCCGGCGGCATTGGGCGCATACTTGGTGACACCAGCACCCGACACGTTGACATGAACACCACGCTCTTTCTGATTGGCCCAGAACAGGCCCACCGGCATATTGGGGTCCTTATCCAGCGCCCGGGCCAGATAATAGGTATTCACGATGCCGACTTCACATTGTCCGGCGGCAACCGCCTTGATGACACCGTTATCATCCGCAAAAACATCCGTGGCCAGGTTGGCCACCCAGCCGCGAACCACCTCTTCCGTTTTCTGCTCACCCAGTGTCGCCATCATGGTGGCAACCAGCGACTGGTTGTACACCTTCTTTGAGGTACGCAGACAGAGCTTGCCTTTCCACTCCGGCTCCGCCAAAGCTTCGTAGGTCGACAGCTTCGAGGGATTCACGAATTTTTTGTTATAGATCATGGTCCGGGCACGCACCGACAGGCCATACCACTCGCCCTTCGGGTCACGCAGATTGGCCGGAATATTGGCATTCAGTAGCGGTGACTTGATCGGTCGCAACAGGCCAAGACGACCAGCATGCCAGAGATTACCGGCATCCACGGTGATCAGCACATCGGCCGGACTCTTCGCGCCTTCCGCTTTCAGTCGCTCTAGCAATGGGCCTTCCTTATCGGTCAGCACCTGAATCTGCGTCCCGGTTTCTTTGGTATAGGTATCGAACAGCGGCTTGATCAGCTGCTCATTGCGAGCAGAATAGACGGTGATGGTATCTGCCGACGCCTGGCCGGCAACCAGCAGGAGTGCTGAGGCCAGGGCCGGCATCAGTGCTTTGAAGGGGTGGCGTAACGTTGTCATAAGTTCGTCCTGAAACTGAAGCCATTGAAAGCAATGGCGATATATTACTAGGAATAATTCTCATTAACAAGCATCAGGCCGTGTCGATCAGTGCCTGACGGGTTCTCTGACTCGACAACCGCTCTAGCCACCAACGCTGGGCTGGCCCGGGCTCTCGGCCGCCCACCCGCCAGGCATAGGACAATACGGCAGGTCGCCTGGCCGGGACACGGGGTTTTTCAACCAATCGACCACGACGGAGCTCTTCACGGATTAAAGGTTCCGGCAGATAACCACACCCGAGGCCGCGGACCTGAGCGGCAATTTTCAAAGCCATGGATGGCACCGTCAACACATCCTGCCCGGGCAACAAACCAACCGTCATCGGCGTCAGCTCACGGGCACTATCGGCCAGCGCCACCATCCGGTACGGCATCAACGTTTCATCACTGATCGGCCCCACCACTTCCGCCAGCGGGTGATTGGGTGCCACGACAAAGACAAAGGGCATTTCACCCAGTGGCGCGCTCTGAATGCCGGCGGGTGGAGCCGGTTGATCGGCAACGCCAATTGCCAGATCGGCCCTGCCGCTCACAAGCGCTTCCCAGGTGCCGGACAATGTTTCCCGTTGCAAGCGGATGCGGGTCGGCGGCTTTTGCGCCAGAAACTCTGAAATCAGATCCAGAATGGTCGCTTCGGTGATGATGCTATCCACGGCAATATTCAGCACCGCTTCCCAACCGGTTGCAACCCGGCGGATGCGTTGCGCCACGGTATCCAGCTCTGCCAGCAGACGCTCTCCCTCATGTACCAGCTCTGATCCGGCTGCCGTCAGCCGGGCCTGCCGCGAACGTCGGTCGAACAACAGCACATCCAGCTGCTCTTCCAGCTGCCGAACGCTATAGGTGACGGCCGAAGGCACCTTACCCAGTGCACGCGCCGCAGCAGCAAAGCTACCGGTGCGGGCAATCAGGCTCACCATCTGGAGGAGTTCGGGCGTTAAAGGAGAACGGTGCATGGCAGCCCCTTGAGTTCAAATAATTTGAATGATGCCATCAATTGGCCATCCCCACATCTACGGAGGCTGCCCCTAAAGTAGTCATTAATTCAATGGAGGCTCGCATGCTCATCAAACGCCCTGCGCACGAACGCGGCCAAGCCGACCATGGCTGGCTCCGATCATGTCATAGCTTTTCCTTTGCCGATTACTTTGACCGCAATCATATGCATTTCGGGCCATTGCGGGTCATCAATGAAGACTGGGTTGCCGCAGGCACCGGTTTCGGCATGCATCCGCACAAGGACATGGAAATTGTCACCTACATTCTTGAAGGTGAGCTCACCCATCAGGACAGCATGGGCCACCGCGAGGTCATCCGCCCGAATGAAGTGCAGCGCATGTCCGCAGGAACCGGTGTCTTCCACAGCGAATTTAACCGACATGCCACCGATACCTGCCATCTGCTGCAGATCTGGATCATGCCCGACCAGAAGGACCTCACACCGGAATACGAACAGACCACCTTCGATCCCGCTGAGAAACGCGGCAAATTACGACTCGTTGCTGCACCAGACGGTGGTCAGGGTGCCGTCACCATTCATACGGATACCCGTCTGTACGCCGGTCTGTTTGATGGCGCGGAAACCGCCACACACCCTCTGCCCCCGCAGCGCATGGCTTACGTCCACGTCGCACGCGGCAGCATCACCGTCAATGGTGAAGCACTGAGCGCCGGTGATGCGTTAATGCTGCGCGATGAAACCGCTGTAGCGCTGAGCAACGGCAAGAATGCCGAAGTCCTTGTTTTTGACTTACCCTTTAAGTAAGACGCCCCCCGCCAATAACCCCACCCCCGATCTTTCAACGGAGAACACACCATGAGCAAAATCGTTGTCGTTTATCACAGTGGCTACGGCCACACCGTCAAACAAGCTGAAGCCGTCGCCAAAGGTGCCGGTGCCGAGTTAATCGCCATTGATGCCGAAGGCAATATCAGCGAGGCGCAGTGGGCAACTCTGGATGCTGCGGATGCCATCATTTTCGGTTCCCCCACTTACATGGGCAGCGTCACCTGGCAGTTCAAGAAATTTGCCGATGCGACCTCCAAAGCCTGGTTCACTCAGAAGTGGAAAGACAAGATCTTCGCCGGCTTCACCAATTCTGCCTCGATGAACGGTGACAAGCACTCGACACTGTATTATTTCATCACGCTGGCCATGCAGCACAGCGGCCTCTGGGTCGGCACCGGTCTGATGCCTGCGAACAGCAAGGCCGCCCAGCGTAATGACATCAACTATGTGGCGTCTTTTGCCGGCGCCATGATGCAAACCCCGTCGGACGCTTCGGTTGATGAGGTGGTGCCGGGCGACATCGAAACGGCACGCCTCTTCGGTGAACGTGTGGCGGCAACAACCCGCCAATTCAAAGACTAAGACGAACTCCCCGCATCATGACGCTGCCCACCCTGTTCGTCCCGCATGGCGCACCCACCTTTGCTTTACGGCCGGGTGCCGCCGGTGCCGCCCTGGTCCAGCTGGCACAAACGCTTGAGCGCCCCCAAGCGATTATTGTGATCAGCCCACACTGGGAAACACGCGATCCGACCGTGGGCAGCGCCAGCGACCTGGAGACCATCTACGATTTTGCCGGTTTCCCTGCTGAGCTATACACCCTGACCTATCCCGCGCATGGTGACGCCACACGGGCACAGCAGGTCGCCACCCACTTGCAGCATGCCGGTTACCCGGCCCGGGTGGACCCGCATCGCGGCCTGGATCACGGTGCCTGGGTACCGCTGCGCATGATGTACCCGGCCGCCGACATTCCGGTGATTCCCTTATCGATCAAACCGCATGCCGGTGCCGCCTATCACTACGCCCTCGGCGAAGCACTGCGGCCACTGACGAAAGAAGGCTATCTGATCATCGGTACCGGCAGCATCACGCACAACCTGCGCGACTACATGGTGTGCGTACACCATCAGCTGCCCACGCCATCCTATGTCACACGCTTTGCCGACTGGGTAGCCGCGCAACTGGATCAAACAGACCACGCGGCACTGATCAACTACAGAAACACAGCCACCGATGCCTCACAGGCACACCCGACCGAAGACCATTTCATGCCTTTTTTCGTGGCACTCGGCGCTGCGGGCACACATAGCCATGGCCAGCGTTTCCATCATGGCGTTGACGATTTGGTCATCGCCATGGATGGTTATCGCTTTGACCCAGTAACGCGGGCGGTACAATAGCGGTTTTACACCGATCCGAAAGCTCAACCATGTCCGGAATCCCTGCCTGCCCGCAATGCACCCTTGAAAATACCTACCCGGACGGCGACAACTATGTCTGCGCCGACTGCGGTTTCGAATGGCCGGTGACAGCCGCCGCCGATGAGGACGATGGCCCCCGCATCGTCAAAGATGCCAATGGCAATGTTCTGAATGATGGCGACAGCGTCGTTCTAATCAAGGATCTGAAGCTCAAAGGTTCATCAAGCACCATGAAAGTCGGCACCAAAATCAAGAGCATCCGGATTGTCGATGGTGACCATGAGCTGGATTGCAAATCGGACTTCGGCAATATCATGCTCAAGGCCTGCTTCGTCAAGAAAGCCTGATAACGGCAGCTCAAAACAAAGGCCACCCAAGGGTGGCCTTTGTGCTTTCAGGTCACAGCTCAATCAGTCGTTGAGGCCGTAGCCGACAGGATCCGACTTGCCCGCAAACATGTGATACACACGCAGAAAGTAGAACACGACCAGCGGGAACATCACAATCGCCCCCCAGAACATGAACTGCAGTGATACCGCCGGCGCCGCTGCCTGTTCGATAGTCAACGAGTACGGCATCATGTACGGCCAGAAGGACAGCGCCAGCGAACCAAACGCCGAAGCCATGATTAGCATGCACCAGGCAAAGGGGGCGCGCTCATGCGGACAATCATGACGGCTCGTACGAAAAGCCCCCAGCAAACCGACAAAACCCAGGGCCGGCACAAGCCAGTGCCAGAGTGGTGCCTTTTCCCAGGCATGACGCACCGGTAG
>CAYLWV010000013.1:0-28456 GCA_964387485.1 uncultured Dechloromonas sp.
GGGCTACGACCACATCACCAGCGGCATCGGTGCCGCGATGATCGGCTGGTATGGCACAGCCATGCTCTGCTATGTGACACCGAAGGAGCATCTGGGTCTGCCCGACAAGGATGACGTCAAGGAAGGCATCATCACCTACAAGCTGGCGGCCCATGCTGCCGACCTGGCCAAGGGGCATCCGGGCGCCCAGATCCGTGATAACGCCCTGTCGAAGGCCCGTTACGAGTTCCGCTGGGATGACCAGTTCAATCTCGGCCTGGATCCGGACAAGGCGCGCGAGTTCCACGACGAGACCCTGCCCAAGGAATCGGCCAAGGTCGCTCACTTCTGCTCGATGTGTGGCCCACACTTCTGCTCGATGAAGATCACGCAGGATGTGCGCGACTTCGCTGCTCAGCAGGGCATCGGCGAAACCGAAGCGCTGGAAAAGGGTATGGAAGCCAAAGCCATCGAGTTTGTGAAGACCGGGGCTGAGGTTTACCGGAAAGTGTAAGCACGACTGCCGGACGGGATGAAGCACCGCCTAAGGCGGCCTTAATCCCGTCCCGTATAATCACGGAAATTCTTTACGGATCATCATCTTGCGCTGGATCAACAAACTTCTGGTCACCCTGGCCCTGCTCACCGTCATCGGCTTTAGCCTAGGCGGTGTACTGGTGGCGTTTGCCTACCCGCAACTGCCCTCTCTGGACGTACTGACGGACTATCGTCCGAAAGTCCCGTTGCGGGTTTATACCTCGGATGGCGCACTGATTGGCGAGTTTGGCGAAGAGCGTCGCCAGGTAGTGAAGATCAACCAAGTGCCTGAAGTCATGAAGCAAGCCATTCTGGCCGCCGAAGATGATCGCTTCTATCAGCACTCGGGCGTCGATGTGTTCGGTTTTGCGCGGGCGGCGGCCGCCAACCTGGTTTCCGGCGGTAAAAAGCAGGGCGCCTCCACCATCACCATGCAGGTGGCGCGTAACTTCTTCCTGTCTTCCGAAAAAACGGTGACCCGCAAACTCTACGAAGTATTGCTGGCGCTGAAGATCGAGAAGAACCTCACCAAAGACCAGATTCTGGAGCTCTACATCAACCAGATCTACCTCGGCCAGCGCTCTTATGGATTTGCATCGGCCGCCCAGATCTACTTTGGCAAAAGCCTGGATCAACTGACACCCGCCGAAGCCGCCATGCTGGCTGGCCTACCCAAGGCCCCCTCGGCCTATAACCCGGTCGTCAATCCGAAGCGCGCCAAGATTCGCCAGCAGTATGTGCTGCGTCGAATGCATGATCTGAAATATCTGTCGGATGCCCAGTACGAAGCCGCCCTGAACGAACCGATGAACGTCAAACGTCATGCCAACGAGTTTGCCGTTCATGCGGACTATGTGGCCGAAATGGCCCGTCAGATGGCCAATGATCTATTCCCACAGGATATTTATACGCGTGGCCTGACCGTCATCACCACGCTCAAGAAGGCCGATCAGGAAGCCGCCTACAAGGCCATGCGCAATGCTGTGCTGGCCTATGACAAACGTCATGGCTACCGCGGCGCCGAAGGCTTTGTCGATCTCTCGAAGCTCAAGAACGAAGATGATGATGTCGATGATCTGCTCTCGAACTACCCGGATTCCGACCTGCTGAAACCGGCCGTGATTCTGGCGCTCGACCCGCAAAAGATCCGCCTGGCCGTGCGCGGTGGCGACCCGATGATCCTGACCGGTGATCAGATCAAGATTGCGCAATCGATGATGGGCGAAAAAGCCCCAACCAACAAACGCCTGCGCCCCGGTGCCGTGGTGCGCGTCATCAAGGATGACAAGGGCGTGTGGCAGCTCAGCCAGCTGCCGGAAGTCCAGGCCGGCTATGTGGCCATGGCGCCGAAAGATGGTGCCGTACTGGCCCTGGTCGGTGGCTTTGACTACACACTGAACAAATACAACCACATTACCCAGGCATGGCGTCAGCCGGGTTCGTCGTTCAAGCCCTTCATTTATTCTGCCGCGCTGGAAAAGGGCTTTACGCCGGCCAGCATTGTGGAAGACAGTCCGATCACCATCGGCTCGGCGGAAACCGGTTCCACCGCCTGGACCCCGAAAAACTACGATGGCAAGTACGAAGGTCCGATGCGGTTACGTACGGCTCTGGCCAAATCCAAGAACATGGTATCAATCCGCATCCTGCAGGCCTCCGGCGTCAAATACGCTCAGGAATATGTGACCCGCTTCGGTTTTGATGCAGAAAAACACCCCCCCTACCTGACCATGGCGCTGGGTGCCGGTTCGGTCACCCCGTGGCAGATGGCGCGCGCCTATAGCGTATTCGCCAATGGCGGCTACCTGGTCAACCCGTACATCGTGCAGGAAATTCGCGATGAAAAAGGCACGGTCGTCGCTCAGGCACAACCGGTGATCGCCGGCGATACAGCGCCGCGTGTGATTGAAGCGCGTAACGCCTTCGTGATGGACAGCATGCTGCGCGATGTCACCATCTACGGAACCGCAGCCAAAGCCTCCGCGCAATTGAAGCGGACTGATCTGGCGGGTAAAACCGGGACCACCAACGAGCATGTGGACGCCTGGTTCTGCGGCTACCAGATCACGGCCGCCGGGTGTGCCTGGATGGGCTTTGACCAACCCCGCAACCTGGGTAACGGCGAAACTGGTGGCGCAGCCGCATTGCCCATGTGGATTGGCGCTATGGAAACGGCACTGCAGGGCGTCCCCCAGGGCACACTACCCCCGCCGGAGGATGTGGTGGCGGTTGATGTCACCAGCAGCCGCAAGGGCACCACCAAGGAGTACTTCTTCAAGGGCAATGTTCCATCCAGCATCGAACCGGAGCCGGCCGACTCGGGCAGCAAACCGGTCGACTAATCGACGCCGACTGGATCCATCAACTCACAGGCCAGGTTCAGCTCAGTTGCAGCGAGACCTGGCCTTGTTGTTTGAGGATCTCGACCAGACGCGCAAAGAGCGGCTCACTGGTACGGGTATCCACCCAGCCCAATGCATCGTCATGGCGGAAGTGAAACCCCCCGGAGCGCGCCGCCACCCAGATCTCCCGGGCAATCACATGCGGACTGACAATGATCTTGCTGCCGTCGGCACATTCGATTTCGAGAATCCCGCCCTGCATCTCGAAATCCACGTCAGCACCGTCATCCGCCGCTTGCTCAACGGCTGTCTCGATCTGCAGCAATGTTTGCTGACAACGGTTCAAAAAGCTTTTTTCATCCATGGTGACGTTCCGGCCGGGTGATTCCTGAAGCGGCCATTCTAGCGGGTTCGCGTCACCCTGCGTGATAACATCACGCTATGAAGATGCCTCTGTCGATTCGCACACGCTGCCTTGTGCCCTCAACCCACCCAAGCCGCTCAATCCGGCTGCTCACAGCTGCATTACTTGCGGTGTCTGTTACAGCCTGTGGTATCAAAGGCGGCCTCTATCTGGCGCCCAATCAGCTGCCCAATGCCAAACCACCGGCTGGTGCCGAAGGCAGCCAGCCGAACCCGGATCCGGCCGTCGCCCCGAGCATTGCCGCTGAATCACTACGCAACCCCAGCACCGACTCGCCCGCCCAAATGCTGGCGAATTAAGATTACTGACCCAGACTGAAATTACCGCTTATGTCGCAACGCCATTTTCCGCACAGCCGTCACCTGAACGACCAGCAGCAGACCCTACATTTTGAGGGCTGCAATCTGCAAGCCATCGCCGATGAAGTGGGTACACCTGCTTATGTGTATTCTCGTGCGGCGCTCACCGATGCCTACAACGCCTTCGCTGAAACCCTGGCGGCGCACCCGGCGGGCAAAGAGGGCCTGGTCTGTTTTGCGGTCAAAGCCAATAGCAATCTGGGCGTACTGAGTCTCTTTGCGCAACTGGGCTCTGGTTTCGACATTGTTTCCGGTGGTGAGCTGGCCCGCGTGCTGGCTGCTGGCGGCAACCCGAACAAGGTGGTGTTCTCCGGTGTCGGCAAAACCGAAGCAGAAATGATCGCCGCGCTGGATGCTGGCATCCTCTGCTTCAACGTCGAGTCGGCCAGCGAACTGGATCGCCTGGCGGCCGTGGCCGCCCGCGTCGGAAAACGCGCGCCGATCAGCCTGCGCGTGAACCCGGATGTGGATGCCAAAACGCACCCCTATATTTCGACGGGTCTCAAAGAAAACAAATTCGGCGTCCCCATCGCCGATGCGTTGGCGCTCTACCGTCATGCCGCATCCCTACCGTCCATTGACGTGACGGGCATCGATTGTCATATCGGTTCGCAGTTGCTCGATCCGTCGCCCTTTGTGGAAGCCCTGGAACGCATTCTGCCGCTGGTCGACACCCTCAAGGCCGAAGGCATTCATCTGCACCACATTGATCTGGGTGGTGGCCTCGGCATTTACTACCATGAAGGCCAGACGGAGCCGGTGGTCGCCGACTATCTGCGCCCACTCCTGGATCGTCTGACAGGGCGTGGCTTGCGCGTCTTGCTAGAACCAGGCCGTCGCCTGGTCGGCAACGCGGGGGTCCTACTCACCAAGGTAGAATACCTGAAGCACGGCGAAGACAAGCATTTCGCCATTGTCGACGCCGCCATGAATGACCTCGCCCGTCCGGCGCTCTACGAAGCCTGGCATGACATCGTTGCCGTCAAACCCCACAACGGAGAAGCCCGCACGTACGACATCGTGGGTCCGGTCTGTGAAACGGGCGACTTTCTGGGCCAGGCTCGGCCGCTCGCACTACAACAGGGCGATCTGCTCGCCGTGCTGTCGGCTGGCGCCTATGGCATGGTCATGAGCTCGAACTACAATACGCGCCCGCGTGCCGCGGAGATTCTGGTGGATGGCAGCAAGACACACCTGGTACGCGCCCGCGAAACCGTCGAAAGCCTTTACGCCGGCGAGCAGACCATCACCCTTTAACGCGGTAGAACGATCAACAGGGCCAGCGGGATAAACAGCAGTCCAGCGATATTGCCAATCATCACGATGGAGGCCACTTTGTGTGGCTCCTGGTGATAACGCTCGGCAAACATGTAGTTCAGTACCGCTGGCGGCAGCGAACCAAACAGGATCAGCTGCGCAATAAAGGCATCCGACAGACCCAGCAACCAGCCAATCAGCGCTGCGGTGCCCATGCCGGCCACCGGACGGACGATGGCCGACACCATGGCAGCCTTGCTTTCCGAGAACTTGACGTCGCACAGACGCACACCAAGCGCAAAGAGCATCAGCGGCACAGAAATATCACCCAGCATCTTCAAGGCAAACATCAGCGGTTGCCACAGATGAATTTGCAGGATGTTAAAAGTGAGCCCCAGCACGGCCGCCTGAATCATCGGGATCTTCCAGACATCACTGATGCGGGCCTCGGGATTCAGAATCCAGGGGCCGATAATAAAATGAATGGTATTGGACACTAGAAACAGGACGACGGCTGCCGCCATACCTTCCTTGCCAAAGGCCAGCAGCGCCAGCGGGATCCCCAGATTGCCGCTATTGTTGATCATGATCGGCAAACCAACGGTTTTAGGGGCTTCGTGCAGACTCCGTGCCGTCAGATAGCCGATCAGCCCACAGGCAAAAATCGAAATCGCCGCACCCGCCGCCAACCAGACATATTCGCGAATATGGAAGTCGCCGCCCGCCATGACGGTAAACACCATAGCCGGCGTGAAGTAATCCATATTCAGGCGGTTGGCCACCACCATTTCCGGCTTGTTTTTACGGCCCGCCCAGAAACCGACCATCACAACGGCGATGACCGGGAAGATCACTTCGAGAATTCGGATAAACAGATCCATAGTGGGTGCATTCTAACTGGAGTGAGCCAAACCCGCGCCTCAGGAAGCCTCGACCAGCAAGCCCTTGAGGTATTCGCCTTCCGGCGCAGCCAGGCCGACCGGGTGATCGCTCGATGCCATCAGACGGCGCAGAATGCGGGCATCCCGGCCGGCATCGGACGCGGCACTGGCCACGATCTTCTGGAACAGCTCCACCCCAATCCCACCCGAGCAGGAATAAGTCATCAGCAGACCACCCGGCGCCAGTAGCTTGAAGCCAAACAGGTTGATGTCTTTATAGGCACGCGCCGCCTGATCGGCATGCGCGGCCGATGGAGCAAACTTGGGCGGGTCGAGCACGATCAGGTCAAAGGTCTCGCCGGCCTTGTGGTAATCCCGTAGCGCCTGGAAGACATCGGCATCACGCCATTCGGCCCGACCGGCATCCAGCTGTGGATTCATCGCCAGATTGGTTTGTGCCTGCGCCAGCGCCGGGCCGGAGGAATCAATCGACATCACCGAGGTGGCGCCGCCGGCCAGGGCCTGTAGCGAAAATCCCCCCGTGTAACAGAAGCAGTTGAGCACCCGACGCCCTTGGGCCAGCGCACGCAGCATGAGGCGATTGTCGCGCTGATCCAGGTAGAAACCGGTTTTGTGGCCACCGACCACGTCGACGCCAAAACGGACACCGTGCTCATCAATCTGAGGAAACAGATTGTCCGGTGCCGCATTCAAACCCTTACCGACCATCCAACCGGTCACCGGCTCCAGGCCTTCCAGTTTGCGCACATCCGAATCCGAGCGCTCATAAATCTGCAGACAGCCTGTTGCCTGAACCAGGCCAGCCACGATGGCCTCACGCCAGGCATCCGCCCCGGCACTGGTCAGCTGCAGCACCACGGTGTCGCCATAGCGATCCGCAATGACGCCCGGCAAACCATCAGCTTCACCATGAATCAGGCGCTCACCCGCGGGCTCGGGTTGTTCGCCACGCAGCACAGACCAACCGGCACGACGATCCACGGCCTGCGCGATACGGCGCTTGAAGAAGGCATGGTCTATCGTCTCGGCGGGGTCGAACGTCCACATCCGAGCCCGGATCTTCGACGCCGGGCTCCAGGCAGCTCGCCCCATGGCGACGCCATGTTCATCCTCAACGATCACGGTATCACCAGAGCGTGCCCGGCCTTTCAACGTACCAACCGACCCCGCAAAAATCCAGGGGTGGCGACGACGAACGGAACCGGATTTACCGGACTGCAATACCAATGTGGCGGTCATGGAACTAGCGCTCTTTTTGATCGGGATTAAATCGGGTGGCGTCCGCATCGGCGGCGGCCACATTGTTGCGATGGGCGCGAGGATGCGCCTGATCGTACACCTGGGCTAGGTGCTGGAAATCGAGGTGGGTATAGACCTGCGTCGAGGCAATACTGACATGGCCGAGCATTTCCTGAACGGCACGGAGATCACCGGAACCCTGAAGCATATGGGTTGCGAACGAGTGGCGCAACTGGTGTGGGTGAACCCGCTGCGGCAACCCCTGGCGCTGACCGTGTTTCTGCAAACGCAGCTGAATCATACGCGGTGTAATGCGCTGTCCACGCTGACCAACAAAGAGCGCTGGCTCATCCGCTTTGGCCAGCTGGGGCCGTACCGTCAGCCAGGATTCGATTGCGTTCAATGCGGCTTTGCCAACAGGCACGACCCGTGTTTTGTTACGTTTGCCGAGCACGCGTACCTCACCCTGGCGTAGATCTGGCAGGCAATCCACATTCAAACCGACCAGCTCGGACAGTCGTACACCGGAGGAATAAAATAATTCGTAAATCGCCTGATCACGGATTTGCTGCACGCGTTCCTGCTCAACGGCTTTAGCCGTTGGTACACCAGCGGGTGCCACTGGTGGGTTCAACGGATTCAGTAAGCGAAACGCTTCATCCACCGTCAGCGCATCGGGTAAACGCTTGGGATGTTTGGGCGCGTGTAAGCCCTCGGCCACATTGGCATCGAGCAAACCACGTTTGGCCAGCCAGCGCAGCAATCCCCGCCAAGCCGATAAGGTCCGGGCGATGGACCGCCCCGACAAACCACCGGCATGCAGCCGCCCGACAAAACGACGCAGATCGAGCGCCGTCAGATCCGCGGGTGCAGCATGACCCGCGAGCGCCTGCAAGCGGCGCAAATCGCGGGCGTAGCTCGACAACGTATGCGGTGACACCCGCCGCTGATCCCGCAACTCGGCCAGCCAGTCTTCTGCGCCTGGCCATAACGGCACAGTATCAGCAGCAACGGAGCCGGTCATGGCATGCAGTGCGATGAGTTAACCGCGCAGGACGCGGGCCAGGGCAGCAGCGATAACGTCACCGAGGCGTTCGATGTAGGTGGTGCCCATACCTGCCACAAAGCGCTCGGCATCATCTGAGGCCATCGCCAGCAGGCCCAACGTCTGACCTTCGAAACGCAGTGGCACCAGCGCCATGGAGGCCAGTGCGTCATCTTCGCCACCGAACCAGGCGGCGACTTCACCGGTACGCACGCTACCGGTCACCGGATGATGAATCCCGGCCACTTCCTTGATCAGCTCGGCGCTGACTGGCGTACAGGCTTCGTGGCCCAGGTTTGCGGCACCCTCGCCCCACAGCCGTAGTTTGGCCTGCGGCACTGCGAAGTCTTCGGCCAGCGATTTGAGCACGGTGCCAATAATCTGATCCAGGCGACCAGCACCGACCAACGCCACCGTCAGCTGGTGCATGCGGGCCCCCAGTGCATCATTGCTTTCGCCCACACCAAGCAGCTCGCCCAAACGATGTTCGAGCAAACGATTCTTTTCGCGCAGCGTAATCATCTGGCGCTCGGCCAGCGAAATCGTACGACCGCTGTAGGGGTGCGCAATCTCAACCTGATGGAAAAATTCAGCCTGCTCTTCGAAAAATTCGGGGTGGGCCTTCAGAAAGTCCAGTACGGCTTCAGGCGTGATACTCATAGCGCAATCTCTCCAGTAAATACCGTCACGGCCGGTCCTGTCATGATGACCGGTTGCCCCGTACCCGCCCAGGCAATATTCAAATCCCCACCGCGCGTTTGTACGCGCACCGGTGAATCGAGCAAACCACGGCGAATACCGGACACAACAGCCGCACAGGCCCCGGTACCGCAGGCCAGTGTTTCGCCGGCACCACGCTCATACACCCGCAAACGGATCGTGTCCCGGTCAACAATCTGCATAAAGCCGGCATTCACCCGCTGCGGAAAGCGCGCATGGTGTTCAATCTGCGGGCCTTGTACGGCCACGGGTGCAGTATCCACATCAGGCACCACCGTCACGGCATGCGGGTTGCCCATCGACACAGCACCAATGGTCAGCGTTGTGCCATCCGGCAACACCAGTGGTTGCTCAGCCGCATCGCTCTCGGACACAAAAGGAATCTCGGCTGGCGTAAAGCGGGGCTGCCCCATATCGACCGTCACCAGACCATCGGCTTCCAACCGCGGATGAATAATGCCGCGCTTGGTTTCTACGACGATAGCCGACTTGTCCGTCAGGCCCTGATCATGCACAAAGCGCACGAAGCAACGCGCACCGTTACCGCACTGCTCCACTTCGCTACCATCGGCATTGAAGATCCGATAGCGAAAATCTGCGTCCGGCGTCTGCGCCGGTTCCACGAGCAGCATCTGGTCAAAGCCGATACCCGTATGCCGGTCACCTAGCGCCCGAATCTGATCGGTGCTCATCGCAACGTGCTGACGCACGCCATCCAGCACGACAAAATCGTTACCGAGGCCGTGCATCTTGGAAAATTTAAGTATTGTCATGCGCAGATTATAGGTTGGTGCAGCGCTTAGCGGTGATGCTTGCCGTAAACACTCGGCTCACCCTCGGGGCGCGTCTTGAAGCGCTTATGCAGCCAGAAATACTGGTCCGGCATCTGCAATACCCAGGACTCAATAAATTGGTTCATGCGCGCCGTATCTTCCTCAACCGAAGCGCCAGGAAAGTTCTCCCATTCTTCAGTGTAGTAGGACTCATAGCCGTCCGGCACCATCTTGGAAATGATCGCAATGACACGGGCATTGGTCAGCTGCGCCAGGCGCGACACACCGGTGACCGTGGCCGCAGGGAAACCAAAGAACGGCGCAAAGACCGCATCCTTCGGCCCGAAATCCTGGTCTGGCAAATAATAGAAAGGCGTGCCACGCTTCATGGCCTTCACGACCTTGAGCAGACCATCCTGCCGGGACACCAGCACCGGATTCGTAAAGCGGCTCCGGCCGTGGAGCAACATGTAGTTCAGCACCGGATTCTTCTGACGGGCATACATGCTGATCCAGGAACCCATCATCGAGGCACGCGTGCCGGTGGCATCCAACCCCACGAAATGCGGCGCCAGCACCAGCGTTGGCCGGCCATCATCGCTGTAGAGGCGCTCTTCGTTATGCTGGCGGACGATACGGCGAATACGCTTCTCGGAAGCAAACCACATGAGCGAACGATCCAGCACCGCCTGGGCAAAACGCACGCAATGTTTGTAGACCAGCAGCTTGCGTTCGCTATCCGGCATATCGGGAAAGCACAGCCGCAGATTCGTCAGCGCTACAAAGCGCCGTTGCCGCGCCAGCGCCCAGAGAATGGTGCCAAAGAATGCGCCAATCAGGCGGATAAAACGCAGCGGCAATTTGGAAATCAACCAGACCAGCGCGATCAACAGCCAGCTCGGCAGGGTTTTTAAATTAATAGGGGGGCGTTGTGTGTTCATAAAGGCTTTTCTGGCGGCTGTTCACTTGAGCCGCGCGGGGTCTTATAACGGTTGTAGCCCCAGAAATACTGCTCAGGACAGGAGGATATCAGCTTCATCAGTTCCTGATTGATGGCGGCTGCCGTTGCCTCCAGATCATCCACCGGTAACGGGCTTGATGGTGGGCGACAACTTAATACAAAACCCTGTCCTTTCGGCAGACGCTCGGCACAGGCGAAGATCACACCGGCGCCGGTCTGGGCCAGTCTGGCGGCCAGCGTCATCGTATAAGCCGGCTTGCCGAACCATGGGAGCCAGGCCCCTTGCCCGGCAGGTGGCACCTGATCCGGCAAAAGCCCTACCGACTCCCCTGACCTCAAAGCACGGATCAAACGACGCACGCCGGATAAATCCGCCGGGGCGATCTGCATACCCGCCCGCGTACGCCCAAACCGAAGTATCGATTCCGCCCAACGCTGTCTGGGCGGACGGAATAACACCGTAATGGGGCTAGCCTCTGGCTGGCTAGCGGCATACTGGGCGGTGATTTCAAAGCAACCCAGGTGCGGCGTCAGAAAGAGAATGCCTTTGCCCGCAGCGCGTGCCGCCTGCACATGTTCCCACCCTTCTATCCGCTGTAATGTTTTGAGTGTTTCCTCGCGCGGATGCAGCCAGAGCCAGGGCAACTCGAATACGGCCTTGCCGGATTCCGCCTGGGCGCGAACACTGTGTAACCGCACCGCATCCGGACCCAAAGCCTGCGTGAGATTGGCATCAAATAAACGGCGGAAGCTGGCGGAACAAAAGTACACAAGCCGCCCTAAAGACGCCCCCATGGCCTGTAACACCGGTAACGGCAGGCGGGCCAGCCAACAAACCAGGCTCAAATAACAACGATGCTTTAACGACAGATTGGCAGGTATGGGTAAGCGAGACATAAGGCGAACCGATGCAGGCTATTGACGCAAATGGCTTTTACAGACAGAATTATCGCAGACCGCCGAGTTAAAACGACAACTTGCAGGGCGGGGCAAGTCGAAAACGACTGCTAAATCTGCTAAAGCGTCCCTCGCTCGAACCGATCCCCGGAGCAGGACACGCCCCACCGGCAACACATCGCCGGCACAAGTCCACCGGGGATTTGTTGTTTCAGGAGTATTCAAATGAGCGAGTTTCTCTTTTCCTCCGAGTCCGTCTCGGAAGGCCATCCCGATAAAGTTGCGGATCAGATCTCTGATGCCATCCTCGACGCCATCCTGGCCGAAGACCCGAAAGCCCGTGTTGCCTGCGAAACGCTCGTTTCGACCGGCCTCGTCGTTATCTCCGGCGAAATCACCACGACGGCTCACATCAACTACCGCGAAATCGCGCAGGACACCGTGCGTCGTATCGGTTACGACAACTCGGACATCGGCTTCGACTACAAGTCGTGCGCCATCCTGACCGCCATCAACCGTCAGAGCCCGGACATTGCCCAGGGCGTGAACGAAGGCGAAGGCATTGATCTGGATCAGGGCGCGGGCGACCAGGGCCTGATGTTCGGTTACGCCTGCCGCGAAACCCCGACCCTGATGCCGTTCCCGATTTTCTACGCGCACCGCATCATGCAGCGCCAGGCCGACCTGCGCCGCGATGGCCGTCTGCCCTGGCTGCGTCCGGATGCCAAGAGTCAGCTGACTGTGCGTTATGTCGACGGCAAGCCAGTCGCCATCGACACCGTGGTGGTATCGACCCAGCACGATGCCGATGTGACCCACAAGCAGATCGAAGAAGCCGTGATCGAAGAGATCATCAAGCCTGTGCTCCCGGCCGAATTCATTAACGACAACATCCGTTACCTGATTAACCCGACCGGCCGTTTTGTGGTCGGCGGCCCACACGGCGACTGCGGCCTGACCGGCCGTAAGATCATCGTCGACACCTACGGTGGCGCTGCCCACCACGGTGGTGGCGCCTTCTCGGGCAAGGATCCGTCGAAGGTTGACCGCTCAGCCGCTTACGCCGGTCGTTACGTGGCCAAGAACATCGTGGCTGCCGGTCTGGCCGACAAGGCTGAGGTGCAGGTTGCCTACGCCATCGGCGTGGCTAAGCCCGTATCGCTGATGGTCAACACCTTCGGCACCGGCAAGATCTCCGACGAGAAGATTGCCGCACTGGTTGCCGAGCACTTCGACCTGCGTCCGAAGGGCATCGTCCAATCGCTGGATCTGCTGCGTCCGATCTACTCGAAGACCGCCGCTTACGGCCACTTTGGCCGCGAAGAGCCGGAATTCACCTGGGAATGGACCGACAAGGCTGACGCCCTGCGCGCTGCCGCCGGCCTGTAAACCCCGGTAAGCCATTGATCCCGGACGCCTATTTGGGCGATCCGGGATTTTTTTCGCGTAGATTCTGGTACAATTGGCCCCATTCCGAGGAGCGCTGCGACGCAGAACTTCTGCTGCCAGGCTCGGATCAGATTAACTGCGCTCACCTGACCAACCTGCGGGGTTGGTGGATCAGGTGAAGGCCGCAGACATGATCAAAACATGTTCAACGACTTCCCGACTGATTCACGCCCGCTTTGCTTTAGGGAAAAGGAAGCTCTATGAACGCAACACAAAAAGATTACGTCATTGCCGATATGTCGCTGGCCGACTGGGGTCGCCGCGAGATTCTTATCGCCGAAACCGAAATGCCGGGCCTGATGGCGATCCGTGAAGAATTCGCCGCCACCCAGCCACTGCGTGGTGCCCGCATCACCGGTTCGCTGCACATGACGATTCAAACCGCCGTGCTGATCGAAACACTGCAAGCTCTAGGCGCTGAAGTGCGCTGGGCCTCGTGCAACATCTTCTCGACACAGGATCACGCGGCTGCCGCCATTGCTGCGCAAGGCACGCCGGTATTTGCCGTCAAGGGCGAATCGCTGGAAGACTACTGGGATTACACCCACCGTATTTTCGAGTGGACCGATGGCGGTTACTCGAACATGATTCTTGATGACGGTGGCGACGCCACGCTGTTGCTGCATCTCGGTGCCAAAGCAGAAAAAGATCTGGCGGTGCTGAACAACCCGGGCAGCGAAGAAGAGCGCATCCTCTTTGCCGCCATCAAGGCCAAGATTGCCGTTGACCCGACCTGGTACTCCGTGCGTTTGGGCAAGATCAAGGGCGTGACCGAAGAAACCACCACCGGCGTACACCGTCTGTATCAGATGCATGCCCGTGGCGATCTCAAGTTCCCCGGCATCAACGTCAATGACTCGGTCACCAAATCCAAGTTCGACAACCTGTATGGCTGCCGCGAATCGCTGGTCGATGGCATCAAGCGCGCGACCGATGTGATGGTTGCCGGCAAGGTGGCTGTCGTTGCCGGTTACGGCGACGTGGGCAAGGGCTCGGCACAGGCACTGCGTGCACTGTCGGCACAAGTCTGGGTCACCGAAATCGACCCGATCTGCGCCCTGCAAGCTGCCATGGAAGGCTACCGCGTTGTCACGATGGAATACGCCGCTGAACACGCCGACATCTTCGTCACTACCACCGGCAACTTCCACGTCATCACCCATGACCACATGGTCAAGATGAAGAACAATGCCATCGTCTGTAACATCGGTCACTTCGACAACGAAATCGATGTTGCCTCGATCGAGAAATACCAGTGGGAAGAAATCAAGCCACAGGTCGATCACGTGATCTTCCCGGACGGCAAGCGCATCATCCTGCTGGCCAAGGGTCGCTTGGTGAATCTGGGTTGTGGTACAGGCCATCCGTCGTACGTGATGAGCTCGTCGTTTGCCAACCAGACGATCGCACAGATCGAACTGTGGACCGAACGCGACACCAACAAGTACCCGGTTGGCGTGTACACCCTGCCCAAGCACCTTGATGAAAAGGTCGCCCGCCTGCAGTTGAAGACGCTGAACGCGCAGCTCACTGAGCTGACCGATCAGCAAGCAGCGTATATTAGCGTCAACAAGGCTGGCCCTTACAAGCCGGAACACTACCGCTACTAATCGAAAGAAACCTCGCCATGAAACTGCTGTTGACCTGGGCGCTGAATGCCGTCGCGTTGCTGCTGGTCCCGTACATCGTACCGGGCATCCACATCGAGAGCTTTGGCTCCGCACTCATCGCTGTCGTGATTCTGGGCCTGGTCAACGCCGTCATCCGCCCGATCTTCATCCTGCTGACGCTACCGGTTACCCTGCTCACGCTGGGGCTGTTCCTGTTCGTGATCAACGCGATGATGTTCTGGTGGGTGGGCGATATCCTCAGCGGTTTCAAGGTCGAGGGCTTCTTCTCCGCACTCTTCGGCTCTATCGTTTACAGCGTTGCCAGCTGGTTCCTCTCGTCATTGACCGAGCAGCCACGCCAGGAACGCATCTGATTTATCTCCGGAACTCTGCATGACTCAACCGTCCGTCGAACTCTCTGTTGAATTCTTCCCGCCGCAAACCCCGGAAGGCCTCGACAAACTGCGTGTTGTCCGTGAAAAGCTCGCCGTGCTGGAACCGACCTTCTGCTCGGTCACCTATGGCGCCGGCGGATCGACTCGTGAACGCACGTTCACGGTCGTCAAGGAAATGGTCGACGAAGGCATCGATGCCGCACCGCACCTCTCCTGCATCGGTTCAACGCGTGACAGCATCCGCGAAATTCTCGACGAATATCTGGAGCTGGGTATTCGCCGCATCGTGGCCCTGCGCGGCGACCTGCCTTCGGGCATGGCCGAAGCCGGCGAGTTCCGTTACGCCAACGAACTGGTCGAATTCATCCGCGAAACTACCGGTGATCACTTCCATATCGAAGTCGCCGCCTATCCGGAATGGCACCCGCAGGCCCGCACGCCGGAAGACGATCTACGCGCTTTCGTCACCAAGATGAATGCCGGCGCCGACTCGGCCATCACCCAGTACTTCTTCAATGCCGATGCGTACTTCAATTTCGTCGATGCCGCCCGAAATGCCGGCGTGACCCAGCCTGTCGTACCGGGCATCATGCCAATCAGCGGCTTCACCAAGCTGGCCCGCTTTTCGGATGCCTGCGGTGCCGAGATCCCGCGCTGGATGCGTCGCACGCTGGAAAGCTATGGCGACGATACCGACAGCATCAAGGCTTTTGGCCTGGACGTTGTTACGGATCTCTGCGAACAGCTTATCGAAGGTGGTGCCCCCGGCCTGCACTTCTACACCATGAACCAGTCGGCGCTGACGCTGGAAATCTGCCGTCGGTTGGGACTGTAAGCATTTTTAATCCCTTAGGGACAACACGGTTGTTTTGTTTTACACTACGGAAACAGTTAACCCTCTCGTGAACTGTCCGGTTTCGTGTATTCGCATTTATTCTCAGGAGACAAAAATATGAAAAGCATGCTGATTGTTGCCGCTGCTGTTAGCGCTCTGTTCGCACAAAATGCCATGGCTGCCGATGGCAAAGGTACGTATACCAAGGCTTGTGCCAGCTGCCACGCCACGGGCGCTGCCAACGCTCCCAAATTCGGCGACAAAGCCGCCTGGGCACCACGCATCAAGACCGGCATGCCGGCTCTGTACAACGTTGCTCTGAAGGGCAAGCCGGGTACGGCCATGATGCCGAAGGGTGGCAATGCATCGCTGTCGGACGACGACGTCAAGGCTGCCGTGGATTACATGGTTGCCGCTGCCAAGTAAATCCTAAGCGGCATCGAAAAAACCGACCTCACGGGGTCGGTTTTTTTATGTAAAAATGGCAAAAATCTTTCCGGAGCCCGTCATGACCCTGCAAAAGCGCCACACTCTTTCCGCCACTGCCCTGATTATTGCCACGCTCGGCCTCACGGCCTGTGGTCAAAAGGATGCTGCCCCCGCAGCAGGCACTGAAGTGATCATCAAGGTCGGCCATGCCGCACCGCTGACGGGGCCTCAGGCCCACCTGGGCAAAGATAACGAAAACGGCGCCGTGATGGCGATTGATGAGCTGAACAGCCGTGGTCTGAGCATTGGCGGCAGCAAGGTCAAGTTTGTCCTGATCTCCGAAGACGACCAGGCCGACCCGAAAGCTGGCACCACGGTTGCCCAGAAGTTTGTGGATCAGAAAGTTAACGGCGTGATCGGTCACCTGAATTCCGGCACCACGATCCCGGCCTCGCGCATTTACTCGGATGCCGGCATACCGCAGATCTCCGGTTCGGCAACCAACCCGACCTACACCCAGCAGGGCTTCAAAACCGCGTTCCGCGTTTTTGCCAACGATGTGCACCAGGGCCAGGCACTGGCCCAGTTTGCCACGCAGAGCCTGAAAGCCAAGACCATCGCCATTGTGGATGACCGCACGGCTTACGGCCAGGGTCTGGCCGATGAGTTCAAAAAGGCGGCCGAGGCCGCCGGTGCCAAAGTGGTCGCTCAGGAATTCACCACCGACAAAGCCACCGACTTCAAAGCCATTCTGACCAAAATCAAAGCATCGAACCCTGACGTGCTGTTCTTCAGCGCCATGGATGCCCAGGGTGGCCCGGCCCTCAAACAAGCCCGCGAACTGGGTCTGAAAGCCACCTTCCTGATCGGGGACGGCGGCTGTACGCCCGAGTTCATCAAGCTGGCCGGCAAAGCCGCTGATGGCCAGTACTGCTCCCTGCCGGGCGTCCCCCTGGAAAAAATGCCGGGCGGCACCGTGTTCAAGGACAAATACCAGCAACGCTACAACCAGCAGATCCAGCTCTACGCGCCGTATGTGTACGATGCCGTGATGGTGATGGCGGATTCGATGCAACGCGCCAACTCGGCCGATCCGGCCAAGTATCTGCCGGAAGTTGGCAAGACGCAGTACCAGGGCGTGACCGCCAAGGTCGTCTTTGACGCCAAGGGTGACCTCGCCAGCCCGGCCGTCTCGATTTACCAGGACAAGGCCGGCAACTGGTCGTATGTCGAGACCGTCAGCGCTGCCAATGCAGCGGCACCGGCAGCCAAGTAAACATCACCCACCCCGAATTGCCCGACCCGATGGTCGGGCAATTTTTTAACGGTCCGCCTTCATGGATATTTTTCTCCAGCAGATCATCAATGGTGTTGTCCTCGGCAGCATCTATGCCCTGGTCGCTCTGGGTTATACGATGGTCTACGGCATTCTCGGCCTGATCAACTTTGCCCACGGCGAAGTAGTCATGGTGGGCGCGCTCGTCAGCTATAGCGTGATGACGGCCCTGATGCCCAGCGGGATCCCACCGGTCCTGCTAGCCCTGCTCTCCGTACTGGTGGCAGCTCCGGTCTGCATGGCACTCGCCTGGGCTATTGAGCGTTACGCCTATCGCCCACTGCGGCACGCGCCCAAGCTCACACCGCTGATCAGCGCCATTGGCGTTTCCATTCTGCTGCAAAACCTAGCCATGATGATCTGGGGCCGTAGCTATCACGCCTTTCCGGACATTCTGCCGGCTATCAACTACGACATCGGCGGCGCCCACCTGAGCCTGCTGCAAGCCGTAACCATTGCGCTCGCAGGCATCACCATGGCCATCCTGGCCTGGATGATTCAACGCACGTCACTCGGCCAGGCCATGCGCGCCACCGCTGAAAACCCGGCGATCGCCGAGCTCATGGGCATCCCCGTCAATCGCATCATCACCATCACCTTTGTCATCGGCGCCGCGCTGGCTGCCCTGGCTGGTCTAATGGTGGGCGCCAACTACTCGGTCGCCCACTATTACATGGGCTTCATGCTCGGCCTGAAAGCCTTTACCGCGGCCGTACTAGGCGGCATCGGCAACATCACCGGCGCCATGCTGGGCGGGCTGCTGCTCGGTTTGATCGAATCGCTGGGTGCCGGTTATATCGAAGATCTGACCGGTGGTTTTCTCGGTTCCAACTACCAGGATATCTTTGCCTTCCTGGTGCTCATTATCGTGCTTGTCTTCCGCCCGGGGGGGCTGATGGGCGAGCGCGTTTCCGAACGCGCCTGACCAACGCACCTGAAACAGATGTCATGAAACTCGCCGCACGATTTCTCTCCCGCATTACGCAACGCCAGGACAACCGGATCCATTGGCTGGTCTGGGCGCTACTCGGTGTGCTGCTGGCCGCGATGCCCTGGCTGGTTGCCGCCGGCTTCGGTAACACCTGGCTGCGCATTCTCAACTTTGCCTTGCTGTATGTGATGCTGGCCCTGGGTCTCAACATTGTCGTGGGCTTTGCCGGCCTGCTCGATATGGGCTACATCGCCTTCTACGCCGTTGGCGCCTATCTCTGGGCGCTGCTGGCCAGCCCGCAATTCGGTTTGCACTGGCCGATGTGGGCCATTCTGCCGCTGGGCGCCGGCGTGGCCGGTCTGTTCGGCATGCTGCTCGGCGCGCCCACCCTCAAACTGCGGGGTGACTACCTGGCCATCGTCACACTGGGTTTCGGAGAGATCATCCGTATCTTCCTCAACAACCTGAATACCCCCATCAACATTACCAATGGTCCACAGGGCATCTCGGCCATCGACCCGATTCATTTCGGCAGCATGTCACTCGCCCGCCCGGTTGATTTTGGCTTCATGCAGATCCCATCACTGGTCGGCTACTACTACGTCTTTCTGGTGGCGGCACTCCTCATCATCGGCATTGCGCTACGCCTTGAACGCTCCCGTGTGGGTCGTGCCTGGGCGGCCATCCGCGAGGACGAAGTGGCGGCCAAGGCCTGCGGCATCAATACGCGCAACGTCAAACTCCTGGCCTTTGCCATGGGCGCCACCTTCGGCGGCGTTGCCGGTGGTCTGTTTGCCGGCTTCCAGCAGTTTGTCAGCCCGGAATCCTTCGGCCTTCTGGAATCGGTGATGGTGCTCTGCATGGTCGTTCTGGGCGGCATGGGGCACATCCCCGGCGTCATCTTCGGCGCCCTGCTCCTGACCGTCCTGCCGGAGTTCTTCCGGCAGATTGCCGGCCCTGTTCAACAAAGCCTGTTCGGCAGTGTGCTGGTCGATCCGGAAAGCCTGCGCATGCTGCTCTTCGGTCTGGCCCTGGTCCTCGTCATGCGCTATCGCCCGAGCGGTCTTTGGCCGTCGCCGATTCGCCGTCGCGAAATCGACGATATCAAACGCAGTGATGCACCGGCGGATGTGCCGGTCAGCCCGATGTGAGGCCGCCAATGACCCACGCACTGCTTCGTGCCGAACACATCAGCAAATCCTTTGGTGGCGTCCAGGCACTCAAGGATGTCTCTCTGACCCTGAACGCCGGCGAGATCTATGGCTTGATCGGCCCCAATGGCGCCGGTAAAACCACGCTGTTCAATTGCCTCACCGGCCTTTACATTCCCGACAGCGGCCAATTCACGTTCAACGATACGCCGCTACGCAGCAACGCACCGGACAAAACCGTGCGCCAGGGCATTGCCCGGACTTTCCAGAACATCCGGCTATTTGCCAACATGACAGCGCTGGAGAATGTCATGGTCGGCCGCCATGCCCGCCTGCGCAGCAACATCCTTAGTGACATTCTGCGCACGCCTTTCAATCGGCGCGAAGAACAGGCGACCGAAGACATGGCACTGCAACTACTGCATTATGTCGGTATTGCACACCGCGCCCAGGACCTGGCCAAGCACCTCTCGTATGGCGATCAACGCCGGCTGGAAATCGCTCGCGCCCTGGCCACCAAGCCGCGCTTACTGTGTCTGGATGAACCAGCGGCCGGCATGAACGCCAGCGAAACCGCCGGTCTCCGCCAACTGGTAGAGATGATCCGTACCGACGGCATCAGCATTCTGCTCATCGAGCATGACGTGCAACTGGTCATGGGCCTCTGCGACCGGGTCGCCGTACTGGATTACGGCGAACTGATCTGTGAAGACGTGCCCGCGGTTGTACAACAACACCCACGTGTGATCGAAGCGTATCTGGGGAGCGGCGCCTATGCTTGAAGTCCGTGATCTACGTTTGCAGTACGGCGGCATTCAGGCCGTCAAAGGCATCAGCTTCGATGTCGGCTGCGGAGAACTGGTCGCCCTCATCGGCGCGAATGGTGCCGGAAAAACCAGTACGCTCAAGGCGCTGGCCCGCATGCTGCCGCAGGCCACGGGTCAGGTGTACCTGACACCGGCCAACACCTGCGCCGTCAACCTCATGCATCTACCGGCACATGAACTCGTTGCCAATGGCGTCGCCCTCGTCCCCGAGGGGCGCGGCGTCTTTGCCCGTCAGACCGTCCTGGAAAACCTGCAGCTCGGCGCCTTCCGCGTCAAAGATCGCCTGCTCGTCGCACAACGCCTGGAAGATCTGCTGGAACGCCTGCCCCGCCTGAAAGAACGTGCCGACCAACTGGCCGGCACCCTCTCGGGTGGTGAACAACAGATGCTGGCGATTGCCCGGGCACTGATGTCCGGCCCACAACTGCTGTTGCTAGATGAACCGTCCATGGGTCTCGCCCCCATCATGGTAGATCGTATCTTCGAACTGATCATCAGTGCTCGCGACAGCGGCGTGAGCATCCTGCTCGTGGAACAGAACGCCCGCCTGGCACTCAAAGTCAGCAGCCGTGCCTACGTGCTCGAATCCGGAAAGATTACGCTCAGCGGTGACTCAGCTGAGCTCCTGCTGGATGACCGGGTCAGAGCCGCCTACCTGGGTGAAGCGGTTTCCTGACCTTTTACCCGGATACACCCGCCGAAAAGTTGCGCATCTCATTGATTCTATGTAATCTATGCAAATCTAAAGTTCAACTTTAAATCTGCATAATGTACTCACGCGATGCATCATCCACATTAGCTAGGCTCGCCAAGGGATTCCCCATTATTGCGATTGCCGGGCCACGCCAATCGGGCAAGACCACATTGGCTCGTATGCAATTCCCGGACAAGCCCTACGTTTCACTGGAAAATCCGGATGAACGAGACTTTGCGCTGTCCGACCCGCGGCGCTTTTTGGATCGTTTCCCCGATGGCGCTATCCTTGACGAGGTGCAACGCTGCCCAGAAATCTTTTCCTGGCTCCAAGGTTTGGTCGACGAGCGGCAACGCATGGGCGAATTTGTACTGACAGGTTCATCACAGTTCGATCTGATCGCCGGCATTACCCAATCGTTGGCAGGTCGGGTGGGTCGCATAGAGCTTTTGCCGCTGTCATTATCAGAAATAAAAAACGCAGGGTGCCTCCCGGCAACGCTGGATCAACTACTACTCCATGGCACCTATCCGGCTGTATACAGCCGATCACTCGCACCCGCTGATTGGTACGCCAACTATGTAGCGACTTATCTGGAAAGAGATGTACGCCAATTGCTGGAAGTGCGTGACCTCGCCTTGTTTCAACGCTTTATCAAATTATGCGCAGCGCGTTCTGGCCAGTTATTGAATCTAACAGCGCTCGGTGCGGATTGCGGTGTATCCAGCGTTACCGCCCGACAGTGGATGAGCGTACTCGAAGCGAGTTATCTGGTGACGTTGTTGCAGCCGTATCACCGCAACTTTGGCAAGCGGCTCGTTAAAACACCCAAGCTCTATTTTCTCGATACCGGTCTTGCTGCATGGCTGATGGGTATCCGTGACACAGAGACTTTGTCTCTGCATCCGCAACGTGGTGCACTGTTTGAAACCTGGGTTGTCGCCGAACAAATCAAACAGGCATTAAATCAGGGCGAGACGCCTGGCCTCAGCTTTTGGCGGGATAGCAATGGGCACGAGGTCGATCTGATTCAGGAAAATGCACTGACCATCGCGCCAACCGAAATCAAATCCGGCGCGACATTTGCTACAGACTGGCCAAAAGCGCTACTGAAATTCAAAACACTCGTTGGTAACGATGTAGCACAACCACGCATCGTTTATGGCGGGGACACCAGCTTTAGGCGAGAAGGCTACCAAGTGATCGGCTGGCGGGATGTTGAGTAAGGACTTCGAGTTCACCTACGCCTGCGGCAGCAAACCATCATGGTCATGCACGGGAAAACCGAAAAATAATATCAACTTTAAGTCTAAATAAGACAACGCCCATCTACAACCCAACCCGAAATAACGTCAGATCCATCGCCTGACGACGCACAGGCACCAGCGCCTGATACTCTGCACTCGCCGCCCACTGATCTGCATCCGTCGCTGAAGGGAACTGCAGCTCTACGAAGGCCGTGAAATCACCGCAAGGCAGTTCATTCCAATAGGTTTTGCCAGCAGCACCCCGGGCAACAACCGTACCCCGATATTTCTCGACGGTGGCACCGACCCGGCTGCGATATGTCTCAAAGGCAGCCGGGTCTTTCAAACGGATCAGGCCGATGATTTTGACGGTCATGCTTGCGCTCCTATGAATCGACACATCCAAACAACGAAGGCGCCCGCAGGCGCCTTCGTTACGTAAAGCAACGAACTGATTACTTCTTGGCCGGTGCCACGAAGCCCACAGCCATGTCCTGCACGTACTCGACCAGAACTTCATCACCCACCTTGAAGTTTTCCAGGCCCAGAACAGCCTTGTCCACCTTGACCTTCAGGGTCTTGCCGTCCGGTGTGGTCAGCTCGGCAGTGCGTGCCTTAGCATCAATGCTCTTGATCTTGGCGGTAGCGTAGATGGTGTCGACTTCTTCAGCAAACGGCTTTTTGTTGGCCTGATCCTGCACCTTGACGGTACGAGTAGCCGACACGCCCGGCTGGGTGCCCTTCGGGGCAGCAACCAGACCCACAGCCACGGCTTGAGCATATTCAACAACAAAGATGTCACCCTTCTTGATCTTGCCGAAGTTAGGTACATCCTTGCCCACCTTCATCGGAGCCAGCTGACCCTGATCGTTCTTCAGAACAACGGTACGGCTCTTGGCATCCACCGAGTCTACCGTGGCGGTCAGCACAGTCACTTCAGCAGCAACCGGCACAACCTGACCTGACTTAGCAGCAGCGGCAGGCTTCGCAGCCGGTGCAGCCGTTTGAGCCTGGGCGGTGATACCAGCGGTAGCCAGCAGAGCAGCGAGGAGGAGCGATTTTTTCATGGATAGTTCTCCAGAGGGTAAATTGAGTGCTTGAATGCAGAATCGAGATTCGCTAAGCGTTTTGTGATGATAGCAGGGCTTCGAGCAACTTGTTGTGAATTCCCTGGAAGCCGCCGTTGCTCATGACAAGAATATGATCACCGGCCTGCGCCTTGCTTACGATTGCTTTCAGCATGGCCTCAAAATCTTCATGCACTTCGGCCCGATCACCCATCGGCGCCAAGGCGCCGATGGCATCCCAACCGAGGTTGGCGCCATAACAATAAACGTGATCACAATCGGCCAGACTGCCCGGCAACTGGTCTTTCATCACACCGAGCTTCATGGTGTTGGAACGTGGTTCAATCACAGCAAAGATCCGGGCATCGCCGACCTTACGACGCAGACCGCCCACCGTGGTCGCAATGGCCGTCGGGTGGTGGGCAAAGTCATCGTAGACGGTGACACCGCGTTCGACACCACGGACTTCCATACGACGTTTGACGTTCTCGAATCGTGACAAGGCATCCAGGCCTTTATCCAGTGGCACGCCGGCATGACGTGCGGCCAGCATGGCGGCCAGCGCATTCATGCGGTTATGTTCGCCAGTGAGCGCCCAGGTGATCTCACCCACCACGGTATCGCCTTCACGAACGGTCATGCGACCGGAGGCATCATCACCCTCCACGTTAAACCCGCTGCCGGCACCAAAGCCGACCACCGGTGTCCAGCACCCGCGTTCCAGCACCCGCTCCAGTGCCGGCTCTGTGGCATTGGAGACAATCAGCCCATTCCCCGGCATCGTACGGACGAGATGATGGAACTGGGTTTCGATGGCAGCCAGATCACTGAAGATATCAGCGTGGTCGAATTCCAGATTATTGAGGACCACAGTGCGCGGCCGATAGTGCACAAACTTGGAACGCTTGTCGCAGAAAGCCGTGTCGTATTCGTCTGCTTCAATGACGAAGAATGGTGAATCCTTCAAGTCACCGTGCAGGCGCGCCGATACACCGAAGTTACGCGGCACACCGCCGATAAGAAACCCCGGTGCCAGGCCGGCATCTTCCAGAATCCAGGCGAGCAAAGAAGCGGTGGTGGTTTTGCCATGCGTACCGGCCACCCCGAGCACCCAACGCCCTTGCAGAACATGTTCCGCTAACCATTGCGGGCCTGAGACATAGGGTAACCCGGCATCAAGAATGGCTTCGAGCAGCGGGTTGCCGCGCGAGATGGCGTTACCAATCACATAGACATCGGCCTGCATCGACAGCTGCGCAGGATCGTAGCCCTCGATCAGTTCGATACCGGCAGCGCGCAGCTGATCACTCATCGGCGGATAGACACCGGCATCACAGCCGGTAACCTTGTGGCCCGCGGCCCGTGCCAGTTGTGCCAGGCCGCCCATGAAGGTGCCGCAGACACCGAGAATATGCACATGCATGCTGTTTTCCGTCTTTCGTCTTTGCGTCGTCATGCCGGCGCAATGTCCGACAGGTAGGTTTAGAATGGAAAACATTGTACCTGCCCCGGAGACCTGATATGCGCCACCGACGACGCCCCACCGGCATGCAGAACAACGGCACCGCCCACATTGCCGCTGTGGCCGCCCGCCTGATGGCGGAAGACGGCCTCGACGATGTCGAGCTAGCTAAGCGCAAAGCCGCGCATCAATTGAATCTGCCGGAGTGGATTGGGCTACCCAGTTCTCAGGCAGTGTATGACGCGCTACGCACGCATCAGGCCATTTTTCAGGATAGCGAACAGCGCGAGCGTATTGCCGGTATGCGCCAGGAGGCACTGTACTGGATGGAATTACTGGCGGATTTTCACCCCTACCTGACTGGCTCCGTGCTGGATGGCACGGCAGGGCGCTACTCGATGATTGATATTCTGCTCTACCCGGACAGCGACAAGGATGTCGAAATTTTTCTGCTGAATCGAGGAGTTGCCTATGAACATATGCGTCCGCGCAACGACCGTACCGCGGCCGTGCTACAGGTTGCCCGAGATACCTGGGTTACGAATCTGGTGATTTATCCTTCGCATGATGAACGGGTGGTCTTCAGGCACCACGATGGCACCGTGCGGGAAAGGGCCCGCATCGAGGCCGTTCGGGAGCGCCTCAAAATTGACGCGCTCCTCGTATAAGATTCGAAGACGGTGGCATTTTGTCGGTAAAATGTTGGAAAATTCTGCGAAAACACCCGCGTCTCCCAAAGCCATCCACGCTACTGCTCACCCTGTTCAAGGAAACTCCCATGCGTTTTAGCCGCCTGCTGCGTCAGCACCTCACCAGCACCCTCCTGGTGGTCTGTTTAGCAACCACGACACTGCTGACCGGTTGCTCGAAGTTCGAAAACAGCCAGTCCAAAGCGAACGGCCCGCAAGTGGCGGCGAAATTTTTTGAAGCACCGTTCAAGGATATGAGCGGGAAGCCGGTGGACCTAAGCAAGCTGCGCGGCAAAACTGTCGTGGTGAATTTCTGGTCCACCTGGTGTCCGCCCTGCGTGGAAGAAATGCCGATGTTCGACGCCGTGCAAGCCGCCTACAAAGACAAAGACGTCGTTTTTGTCGGCATCGCCGCCGATCAGGTTGACAACGTCAAGGCTTTTCTGAAAAAGACACCAGTCAATTACGCCATTGTCGTCGGCGGCCAACCGGGCTTTGAACTGTCGCAACAGCTGGGCAACCGCCATGATGCCGTGCCCTTCACGCTCATTATCAACCCGAAAGAAAACATCAGCAGCCGCCACTTTGGCGTTTATACCCGCAAGGATCTGGAGTCGGATCTGGCAAAAGCACTCAAGTAATTCAATCACGTCGACATCTGGCAGACATCTGGTGGCGAATAGGCACTGATTAAGCCAGGAACTGGCAATTTGTCACCAATTGGGAGACAATGATAATTATGGACAACCGCATGCAATCCTCCACCGACGAAACGCTGGGCAAGGTTCTGGTGCTCAATGGCCCGAACCTGAATTTACTCGGCCAACGCGAACCGCATCTGTACGGCGCCACCACGCTGGCGGATATTGATCGCGCGCTGGCCGAACGCGCCGAACGTGCCGGCATCGTGCTGGAAACCTTTCAAAGCAACCATGAAGGTGCGCTGATCGAACGGCTGCACGCGGCTCGTGGCGAAGACTTTGATTTTCTGATCATCAACCCGGCCGCATTCACGCACACCAGCATTGCGCTGCGCGATGCCGTGCTGGCCTCGGATATCTCGTTTATTGAAGTGCACCTGTCGAATGTGCACGCCCGCGAGCCGTTCCGTCACCAATCGTATTTCTCCGACAAGGCTGTCGGCACGATCACCGGGCTTGGCGCCCAGGGGTATCTGCTGGCATTCGATTACATCGTTGCCGCCCTGTCGGACAACCTGGATCCGGGTCAGTCCTAACTGACCCGCCCGCTCTACACTTCAATCATTCACAGACAAGACTTCAGGAGACCCACATGGATCTGCGTAAACTCAAAAAACTGATCGACCTGGTACAGGAATCCGGCATTTCCGAGCTGGAAGTCACCGAAGGTGAAGAAAAAGTCCGCATCGCCAAACAGCTGACGGCAGCGCCGATCGCCCACCAGGTTTACGCAGCAGCGCCAATGGCGGCCAGCGCACCGGCCGCAGCACCTGCTGCTCCGGTGGCTGCAGAACCCGCAGCCCCGGCAGGCCACCAAGTGAAGAGCCCGATGGTCGGCACCTTCTACCGCGCCTCGTCACCGGATGCCAAAGCCTTCGTCGAAGTCGGCGACACCGTCAAGGAAGGTCAGACACTGTGCATCGTTGAAGCCATGAAGCTGCTCAACGAAATCGAATCGGATGCCAGCGGCGTCGTGAAGGCCATCCTGATCGAAAACGGCCAACCGGTCGAATTTGGCGAACCACTGTTCATCATCGGCTAATCGCCATGTTCGAAAAGATTCTGATTGCCAACCGGGGGGAGATTGCCCTCCGCATCCAGCGCGCCTGCCGCCTGCTGGGTGTCAAAACCGTGGTCGTACACTCTGAAGCCGACCGTGATGCCAAATACGTGAAGCTGGCCGATGAGTCGGTCTGTATCGGACCGGCCGCTTCCAAAGACAGCTACCTGAACGTGCCGGCCATTATCTCGGCGGCCGAAGTGACGGATGCCGAAGCAATCCACCCGGGGTACGGTTTCCTCTCGGAAAACGCCGACTTCTCGGAACGCGTCGAGCAATGCGGTTTTGTGTTCATCGGCCCACAAGCCGACACGATCCGTCTGATGGGCGACAAGGTCTCGGCCAAAGATGCCATGAAGGCCGCCGGTGTGCCCTGTGTCCCCGGTTCGGATGGCGCGCTGCCGATTGAAGACCACAAGGAAATCGTCCGCATCGCCCGTCAGGTGGGTTACCCGGTCATCATCAAAGCCGCCGGTGGTGGCGGTGGCCGAGGCATGCGCGTGGTGCATACCGAAGCCGCGCTGATCAATGCCGTGCAGATGACGCGCCAGGAAGCCCAAACCGCGTTCGGCAACCCGACCGTGTACATGGAAAAATTCCTGGAAAACCCACGCCATGTGGAAATCCAGGTCCTGGCCGATACGCACGGCAATGCCGTCTATCTGGGCGAGCGCGATTGCTCGATGCAGCGTCGTCACCAGAAGGTGATTGAAGAAGCCCCGGCACCGGGCATCCCGGAAAAACTGATTGCCAAGATTGGTGAACGTTGTGCCGAAGCCTGTCGCAAGATTGGCTATCGCGGCGCCGGCACCTTCGAGTTCCTCTATGAAAACGGCGAGTTCTACTTCATCGAAATGAACACCCGCGTTCAGGTCGAACACCC
Source organism: uncultured Dechloromonas sp. (assembly GCA_964387485.1). Lineage (GTDB taxonomy): Bacteria > Pseudomonadota > Gammaproteobacteria > Burkholderiales > Rhodocyclaceae > Fluviibacter. Next base: position 28,202 of record CAYLWV010000013.1, read on the forward strand.
GGTCACCGAAATGATTACCGGCATCGATATCGTGCAGGAACAGATCCGCATTGCGGCCGGCGAAAAGCTGCGCTTCCGCCAGAAAGACATCGAGTTCCGCGGTCACGCCATCGAGTGTCGTATCAATGCCGAAGACCCGTATACCTTCGTCCCGTCGCCGGGCACGATCAATGCCTGGCATACCCCAGGCGGCCCGGGCATTCGCGTGGATTCGCACGTCTATGCCGGCTACAAGGTTCCGCCGCATTACGATTC
>CAYLWV010000014.1:0-18786 GCA_964387485.1 uncultured Dechloromonas sp.
AGCTCCAGGCGCTTCCATTCATGATCTGCCGCGATACCGATCCGGATCAGGGATTCGTCGCGAAACAGTCGAACCAGAATCCCCTGCCGGGCCAAATGCTCGAACAGCCCTGCCGCATCGGCCAGCTGCAAGGTGCTGAATAGGCCCGTTGATTTTACCGGCGCCTCGGGGCGGATGGTATGGGTGATCAGCAATTTCAGGCGGATGCCCGCATCACGGATATGGGTGATCTGGTTGCGTTGCCAGGTCGTGTTTGCCAGCGCCGCTTGCGCAGCCCATCGGGCAGGTCCACTGATGGCCCACGGGCCCAGTGCGTCGGCCAGACGCTGCCGCAGTAGCTGATTGGCAAAAACAAAACCGACACGGGCACCGGCCAGACCAAAAAACTTACCCAGCGATCGGAACGTCACCAACCGGGGTGCGGCATCGGTTCCCGCTACAGGCGTGACACTGGATTCTGGATAGACATCACCATAAGCTTCGTCTACGAGCAACCAGCCTTCGCGTTGATTCAAACGTGCGGCAGCGGCGAGTAGCGCAGTGGGCGGATAATGCGTTGCGGTCGGATTGTTCGGATTACAGAGGAGCACAACCTGCGCGCCGCTCTCAACGGCAGCATCAAGCGTGTTGACGATGCACACCTCGTGGCCGGCATGCCGCCAGGCGGCGATGTGTTCGTTGTACGTCGGGCCAACGATTGCAACCTGTGAAATGGCAAACAACGCCGGGAGCTGCTGAATTGCTGCCTGACTACCGGCAGTCGCCAGTAACGCAGGGTTGCCGTAATAACTGGCGGCTACGGTATCCAGCTCGTCTTCGGGTTCGGGTAACCGATGCCAGGCAGTTTTCGGAATTTCAGGTACCGGATAGAGCCATGGGCTGATCCCGGTCGAGAGATCCACCCATTGGTCCAGAGGAATGCCGAAGCGCTGTGCGGCGGCACGTAAACGACCACCGTGTTCAAGCATAGCCGTACTGTTGTCTCAGCGCCTGGTAGGTATCTGCCAACGGATCATGCTCGCCCCCGGTTTGTCCCCAGGTATCGTGAAATACCAGGTCTTCGAGGGGGAGCCGGGAAAGCCAACCCGCTTTTTCCAGCTCTGGCCGGTCCAGAAACTCACTGACGTAGCCGAGGCACAAATAGGCAATCGGTACGATATTTTCAGGAATGCCTAGAGCCGCTTTCAGTTCATGCTGGTGAAAGATGCTGACCCAGCCCACGCCAATGCCTTCTGCTCGCGCGGCCAGCCAGAGGTTCTGTACGGCACATACGGTACTGTAGAGATCCATTTCCTTCATGTGGGTCCGGCCCAAAACGGTTTGCCCGGTGCGTTCCCGATCACAGGTGATGCACAGATTAATGGGTGCGTCGAGAATCCCTTCCAGCTTCAGGCGGCTGTACAGATCCTTGCGCTCATCCTTAAACTGGGTACGCGCTTCCTCATTGGCCTTGCGAAACAGGGTCTGAATTCGCGCTTTGGTCTCTACCGAACGGATCAACAGAAAATTCCAGGGCTGCATGAACCCCACTGATGGGGCATGGTGCGCGGCCATCAGCAGCCGGCCGAGTACATCATCCGGAATCGTTTTCGGAAGGAACTGGCTACGCACATCACGGCGCGAAAAAATAGCCTGATAAACCGCATCTCGGGCAGCATCTGGAAACGGTTGGCTGGGAAGTGCGTCGGAAGTCGTCATGGCGCCGTAAATACCTGTCAGGCATGGGATAATAAACGAATAAGGCGTTGTAATTACGGTTGCAGGCGCCTCTTTTTTATTGTCAGGATTGTCCAATATGTCATGCGCCTCCCTGATGGTTCAGGGCACCACCTCCGACGCCGGAAAATCGACGCTGGTTGCGGCCATGTGCCGGATCCTGCTGCGTCGTGGTGTGCGTGTTGCACCATTCAAGCCACAGAACATGGCGCTGAACTCGGCAGTGACCGAAGATGGCGGCGAAATCGGCCGCGCCCAGGCATTACAAGCCTATGCCTGCGGTCTGGCACCCCACACAGACTTCAATCCTGTGCTGCTCAAACCGACCACCGATCGTCAAGCCCAGGTCATCATTCAGGGGAAGGTCGCGGCAGATCTCAACGCCAAGGATTACCATGCCTATAAACCTCGTGCCATGGGTGCGGTACTGGATTCCTGGAAGCGCCTGGTCAGCCGATTCGAGGCTGTTCTGGTCGAGGGTGCCGGTTCCCCGGCTGAAATTAATTTGCGGGATCGGGATATCGCCAACATGGGTTTTGCCGAGGCCGTGGATTGTCCGGTGATTCTGGTCGCAGATATTGATCGGGGCGGCGTTTTCGCGCATCTGGTCGGCACGCTGGATCTGCTCTCTCCGAGCGAACAGGCACGCATCAAAGGCTTTGTGATTAATCGTTTTCGCGGGGATATCGGGCTGCTTGAACCCGGCTTGCATTGGCTTGAGGAACGAACCGGAAAGCCGGTGCTGGGTGTATTACCTTATCTACATGGGTTGTTTCTTGATGCAGAAGACGCCATTGCCAGTGGCCAGGAGCTATCTGGCCAAGCGCGCCTTAAGGTCATTGCACCCGCGTACCCCCGGGTTTCCAATCACAATGATCTGGATCCGTTGCGGTTACATCCCGAAGTGGATTTTGAGTGGATCGGCCCCAATCAGGTAATACCTCCAGCCGATTTGATGGTCTTGCCGGGCTCAAAAGCCGTCCGTGCTGATCTTGCATGGTTACGCTCGCAAGGGTGGGACAAAGCCATCGAACGACATTTGCGCTATGGCGGTAAGGTTCTCGGCATCTGCGGAGGTTTCCAGATGCTAGGGCAGGTGTTGCATGATCCACAAGGGCTGGAAGGCACCGCTGGTACTTCAGCAGGGTTAGGCTGGTTGCAAATAGAGACCACGCTGGCATCGGAAAAGCAGCTCAGAAACGTCCGCGGCACACTTTGTTTGCCCGGCGAACCTCGTATGACGGGTTATGAAATCCATCTCGGCATCAGCGAAGGTACAGATATGGCCCGCCCTCTGGTGCGCATAGATGATGACCGCAGAGATGGGGCCCTGTCGGAAGACGGGCAAGTTGCCGGCACTTATTGCCATGGTGTTTTTGACCAACCTGAGGCGCTGGCGGCATTGCTGACCTGGGCGGGTTGCGCAGAAACCACTACCGTGGATTTTGTCGCACGCCGTGAAGCAGATCTCAATCGCCTGGCCGACGCCGTTGAGCAAAGCCTGGATTGGCAAACCATTGAACAGATTCTGCAGGAAAGCCATCGTGCGTGAATTGATTCTGGGTGGTGCCCGTAGCGGTAAAAGTCGTCTGGCTGAAAGCCGGGCTGCCGGATATGAAGCAAACGGCCTGTCGGTCATTTATATCGCCACTGCCGAGGCATGGGATGAGGAAATGGCCGAACGGCTGGCGCACCACCGGACAAGTCGTCCGGCGCACTGGATGACCGTCGAGGAGCCGCTGGCACTGGCAGCGACACTGCAAGCCCATGCCAGCGACCATACCTGTCTCATCGTGGACTGTCTAACGCTCTGGCTGTCTGCGTTGGTTTTCAAGGGACGGGCGGGCGCTCAGTTGGAGGGCGGCGAACGGATCACCTGTGACCAATTCTGGGGCGAACGACAGGCGCTCCTCGATGTCTTGCCAGGGCTGCCGGGCGAAATCATTCTGGTCAGCAACGAAATTGGTTCGGGCGTGGTGCCGGAAAACCGGCTGGCACGACGTTTTGCCGATGAGCAGGGACGGCTCAACCAGGATGTGGCCGCACTTTGCGAGCGCGTTACATTATCAATCGCCGGGCTGCCACTCCGCCTACGTGGTTAATTTCAGGAAAATTATGCGACTGTTTAACATCCAACCAACTGCGGACGATTTGGCACAAGAACTACAAGCCAAGATTGATGGAAAAACCAAACCGCTGGGCGCATTGGGTCAATTGGAATCACTCGCCAAGCAAATTGGCCTGATTCAGAAAACGGCATCACCCAGGCTCACGTCACCGCAAATGCTGGTTTTTGCCGGAGACCATGGCGCTGCCAAAGCCGGTGTCTCCGCGTATCCGCAGGACGTCACCTGGCAAATGGTCGAGAATTTTCTGGCCGGTGGCGCCGCCATCAATGTCTTTACCCGCACCTATGGCCTACCGCTTTCTGTCGTGGATTGTGGTGTCGCCCATGAATTTGGCCCGCGACCGGGGCTGATTGATTGCAAGCTGGGTGCCGGCACAGAGAATTATCTCGAAGTGCCCGCGATGACGCCGGCGCAATGCCATCAGGCCATTGAAAACGGTGCGGCACTGGTTGCCGGCTACGCAGACAAGGGCTGCAACGTCATCGGGTTGGGTGAAATGGGCATCGGGAATACAGCCTCGGCGAGTTTATTGACGCATTGTTTAAGTGGTCAGTCACTGGATGTGTGCGTGGGACGCGGCACGGGTCTGGACGATGCCGGTTTAATCCGCAAACAACAGTTACTCGCCAAAGCTTTAGAACGCACCGGCGAAATGACAGATCCGGCAGAAGCCTTGCGAGAGTTCGGTGGCTTTGAAATTGCCACCATGGTTGGTGTGATTCTCGCTGCTGCCGAACGGCGTATGGTCGTACTGATTGACGGCTTTGTGGTGGGCGCTGCAGCGCTGGTTGCCTGCCATCTCTACCCTGCTGTCCGAGATTATTGTGTGTATTGCCACCGCTCCGCAGAGGCGGGGCATCGGATACAACTTGCTGCCATGAATGCAGCGCCGTTGCTAGATCTGGATATGCGGTTGGGTGAAGGTACAGGCGTGGCGCTGGCCTGGCCTCTGGTACAGGCCAGCGTTGCCTTTATCAACGAGATGGCCAGCTTTGCCTCGGCTGGCGTATCGGAAAAAGCCTGACACCCATGCTGCGACTCTGGCTGATCCGACATTTCCCACCAGCGGTGCCGCCTGGGGTGTGTTACGGCCAGACCGATCTTCCGTTGCTAACGCCACTGCTCGAACAATCTGGGGCGTTGGACAGGCTATGCGAACAGTTGCCGGCTAACATGGCATCGCTTCCCGTTTTTTCCAGCCCTTTGCAGCGCTGTGCTGAACTGGCCGCCCAGCTGCATCCTGCACCAATCATCGATGCCCGATTGCAGGAACTGGATTTCGGCGACTGGGAGCTACAAACCTGGGACGCCATTGGCCCCACTGCACTCGATGATTGGGCGGCGGATATCGCTGGCTTCCGTCCGCCACAAGGCGAGACCGGATACGAGCTGCAACAGCGGGTGCTCGCCTGGCTACACGACATTGCGATCAATGATGCCGAGATGGTTGTGGTCACGCACGCCGGGGTTATGCGTGCTTTGCAGGCCTATCATCAGCAATTACAGGCCCATCAATGGCTTTCACTGCGTTATGACTATGGCCAGGTGCTCTGCCTGGATTTCTCTGCCGAGCAAATCCGGGCGACCTCGGTACAATAGCGCCATGCCTGCTGACGCCATTTCTCTTCCTCAAGTGCGCCGGGTCCTGGTGACCAAGCTGCGCCATCACGGTGACGTACTCCTTGCCTCGCCCGTATTAACGGCGCTCAAAGCCGCTGCACCGCAGATCGAGATTGATGCACTCGTCTACGCGGATACCGCAGACATGCTGTTGGAGCACCCCGCGCTGGCACAGTTACACGGTATTGATCGTGGTTGGAAAAAACTCGGACTGCTCGGCCAGGGTTCGGCAGAGTGGGCGCTGTTTAGCCAGATGAAAGCGCGTCAGTACGATCTGATCATTCACCTGACAGAGCATCCACGCGGCGCCTGGCTATCGCGCCTGCTTAAACCCCGCTGGTCGGTGGCTCCCCGGGTCAATGGCCGCGGTCGCTTCTGGAAACAGAGCTTCACGCATTTCGTTTCCTCCATCATGGGCAGTGGTCGTCGCCATGTGGTTGAGCAGAACCTGGATGCCTTACGCCGTCTGGGTATTCAACCCGCCGCCGACCGCCGCCATCTGACGCTGGTACCTGGTGCGGACGCCGACGCGCATATCGCGGTGCGGCTGCAATCACTGGGGCTGAAGCCAGGTGGTTTTGTCCATTTGCACCCGCCGTCGCGCTGGCACTTCAAATGCTGGACGGCCGAAGGCTGGGCAGAAATCATTATCCGCATCCGGGCCGCAGGCTGGCCGGTATTGTTGACCGCCGCCCCAGGCGACAAAGAGGGACAACTGATTGACCGGATTCAGCAGGTATTGGCCGCGCGCGGCGAAGCACCCGCGCTCAGTCTGGCCGGTGCGTTATCGCTGAAGGAGCTCGGTGCCCTGACCGGACAGGCCAAATTATTTGCCGGCGTGGATTCGGCCCCGATGCATATCGCCGCCGCCATGCGGACGCCGGTGGTGGCGCTGTTCGGCCCATCGGGTGAAGGCCACTGGGGCCCCTGGGGCCAGCCTCGTGAAGGCGTGCATCATGTGGTTACCCGCAGTGCGCAGTTTAATTGCCGACCTTGTGGATTAGACGGTTGCGGTGGCGGCAAGGTCAGCGAGTGCCTGACCAGTATCACACCGGACGAGGTCTGGTCGGCGATGGTGCCGCTACTGTGCGTGAGCTTAGCGTCAATCAGCCCAGAAAATCACTGAGCTTACGGCGTGCCAGACGCCAGGTGCGCCACCCCAGAAACCCGTTTTTTGCCAGCCTGATCGCCCCTTTCGGGCGCCAGATGATGAGTACGAACAAGCCCAAACCAACAGCCAGTGGATTAGCCCTTAGCCAGCGCCGTGTGCGTTCGGCACCATCCATGGCCTGATCCGCAACGTTGAGCATATTACCCACGGGCACAAGCACAGTACGAAGGTCATTGCGTTGTTGCGAGATGCGCTCCAGCAATCGACCTCGCCGAATCGCACGCGCGTTAATCGCCGACATAATTGCTGGTATCGCGAATGTGGGTAGCGTTTTGGGAGGCCTCTGCAGCGCGAGCCGCTGTAGGTGTCGGCTCCGATGTTGCCACAGGTGGCCGCAAGGCGGCACGATCTGTCTGCAGGGCCTGCAGGCTGTCCGAGAAAATATTGGCACCGGCCTGGGCATGTTTGCGGGCACGCCAGATGGCCACGAGTGCCAGTAAGGCAAACAGTGCCGTGGCCATGCCGAGAATCAACAGGCGCTGCTCCCAGTAAGCCACGACTAACCAAGCCAGCAGGGTAACAACCGCAACGCCGGAAAAAAACACCGCAACTGCGGTGAGCGCAAAAAGCGCAATCAGATGATCACGGGCATCAGCCAGTTCCAGCCCAAGCAATTCGAGACGGGTTTGCACCACCCCGAGTAGCTGTCGAACATGATCGCGGGCTGTATTAAATAATGACATCCGATTGCGCCTGCCGATTAACGACGGCCGATCAGCACACCCAGGGCCAGGCCCAGTGCCGCTGCAATACCGACGGCTTTCCACGGCTCGGCATGCACAAAATCATCGGTTGCATGAGCAGCGGCTTTGGCTTTTTCCGTGGCGAAGACCTGAGCATCGACAAGCGCGACTTTGGCATCTTGCAGACGCTTTTCCAAACGGCTACGCAGCTCGGTGACCTTCTCACCAGCCTGGCCGGCGGTGGCACGCAGCAGTTCTTCGGTATCAGCAACCACCAGTTTCAGATCGGCAACCAGTTTTTCTTTGGAGGCAGCGGTGTTCGACATGTGAATCCTTTCAAAGTGTGTTCACGAGGGGATATTGTGCAACCCTCGACTTAGCCTACGCTTAAGGTTACTTTCTTGCAATCGTGAATCATGACAACGCAAGGTCGTAATCAATAATCAGCGGTGCATGATCGGAGAATTTTTCACCTTTGTAGACGCAGGCCTGTGTCGCTTTTGCAGCAATACCGGGCGTAGCGATCTGGTAATCGATCCGCCAACCGACATTGTTGGCATAGGCCTGGCCGCGATTGCTCCACCACGTATAACACTCGGCCGTGGTAGCCGGATGCAATGCACGGTAAACATCGACCCAGCCCAGCTCGTCGAGCAGTCGACTCATCCAGGCGCGTTCTTCCGGTAAAAACCCAGAGTTCTTCTGGTTTGATTTCCAATTCTTCAGATCCTGTTCCTTGTGCGCAATATTCCAGTCACCGCACACGATGACTTCACGTCCGGAATCCTTCAGCGCTTTCATGCGCGGTAAAAACTCGTCCATGAAATGGAATTTTGCCACCTGGCGCTCCGGAGAGCTGGAACCCGAGGGCAGATACAGCGAGACTACCGTCACCATCCCAAGATCCAGCTCTAGATAACGGCCCTCGGCATCAAAATCTGGATGGCCAATCCCCTGTGTGATCTGCGTTGGGATATGTGCGCTCCAGATACCGACACCGCTATACCCGGGTCGCTCTGCCAGGTGCCAGTAGCCCGTCAGCCCGGCGGGGTTTTCCATGGTGCCGTCCTTGGCCATATCTTTGAGCGTGGCGCGCACTTCCTGAGTGCAGACGGCATCGGCTTGCTGGCCGGCGAGCCATTGGGCAAATCCCTTTTTCCAGGCCGAGCGGATGCCATTCAGATTGGCGGAAATGACTCGCATAAAAAGACTCGATCAAAGTGAAGGTTGCTCATTTTAATGACTACCGGCCAGAATGCGCGGGAAGCGCTATGCTTCTGCTAAAAATCCTCAAGGAGATGTTCATGCGTGTCGGTTTTGTCGGTCTGGGCATCATGGGTCGCCCAATGGCCCTGAATCTGCTCAAGGCAGGTCATACAGTGACTGTGTGGGCGCGCCGCCCCGAGTCTATGACACCATTGCTGGAAGCGGGCGCGGCACCGGGAGATAGCCCGGCAGCGGTTGCCGCGGTATCAGACGTGGTGTTTTCCATGGTGGCCGACGCGCCGGATGTGCATGAAGTCATGTTGGGTCTGCACGGGGTGGCCCAAGGTGCTCACGCCGACCTGATCGCCGTCGACATGAGCACCATCCCGCCAGCAGCCGCCAGAAGCATCGGCAAGGCACTGTTTGATCAGCACGTTATTTTTCTGGATGCGCCGGTATCCGGCGGTGAGGTTGGCGCCATTGCCGGCACGCTATCCATCATGGTGGGCGGTGATCCAGTGGCATTCGGCAAAGTACAACCGCTATTTGCCTGTATGGGTAAAAATATCGTCCATATCGGCGCCTCAGGCGCTGGCCAGGTGGCCAAGGCCGCCAATCAGATTCTGACCGGTATTGGCGTATTGGCGGTCGCCGAAGCATTTGCGTTTGCCAGGAAAAACGGGGCTGACCCGGCTAAAGTCCGCGAGGCACTGCTCGGAGGATTTGCTGGATCGAAGATTCTGGAAAATCATGGCCAACGCATGCTGGATCGCAACTTCAAGCCAGGCTTCAAGAGCTGGATGCATGAAAAGGATATGAACATTGTCATGCAGACGGCCCACGACCTGGGCCTCTATCTACCCGCCTCCGCGGCCACGGCCCAGATGTTCAAAGCCATGGTCGGCACGGGAATGGGGGAGGAAGACTCCATTGCCATTCTCAAACTGCTGGAACAACTCTCTGGTCAGAAAACAGATTAGGGGTTGTTTGAGATAATAGAACCGTTTGTTGTCATTACAGAGAGTTTTGCACCATGTCGTCACTGAGCCACGATTTCATCCGATTTGCCCTGGACCAGAACGTTCTGCGTTTTGGCGAGTTCAAAACCAAGGCCGGGCGTCTCTCGCCTTATTTCTTTAACTCGGGCCTGTTTCAGGATGGCGCCGCATTGGCCAAGCTCGCCGAGTTTTATGCCGGTCGTGCCATGGAATCCGCGGTACCTTTCGACATGCTGTTCGGACCCGCCTACAAGGGCATTCCTCTGGTCGCCGCGATCTCCGTGATTCTGGCGCAGCAAGGCCAGAACTTTCCGTATGCGTTTAACCGGAAAGAAGCCAAGGACCATGGCGAAGGGGGCACCATTGTCGGCGCCCCGCTCCAAGGTCGCGTTCTGATTGTCGATGATGTCATTTCAGCCGGCACCTCGGTACGCGAATCCGTGGAGCTAATCCGCAATCAGGGCGCCACACCGGCGGGTGTACTGATTGCACTGGACCGCATGGAACGTGGCACGGGTGCATTGTCTGCCGTTCAGGAAGTCTCGGCTTCTTACGGCATCCCGGTGATTGCCATCGCCAACCTGGCCGACCTCCTCGATTTCCTCAAGGACAATGCCGAACTGGCCAGTCACCGTCCGGCGGTCGCTGCGTATCGTGAGCAGTACGGTATTTAACACCCTCCTACCCGGTTAACCGCTGGTCTGGCCTGACTAGCACTCCAGCGGATCGACCTCCACGGCCCAGCGTACCCCACCCGAGGCATGACCGCGTGTCGTACGCTGCGCCATAGGCTTACCTTCCGTCTTTCTTTGCCCGATCCTGGGCAACCAGTCATTCAGAAAAGTCTGCAGCGCCAGACGGCTGGGGGACTCAACCAGCAACTGTGCCCGTTCACGCCCTGCCAGGCGAACCATACGCATGGGCACCGGATCGTAGATAAACACGTCCGGGTGCTCGGTCATCGGCACCAGTTCTCGAATACCCTGCAAGAATGTTAAAACGGTATCCAGGTACTTGGCTTCGGCGCGCACGATGGCTTGCGCTGCATAGGGCGGGAAACCGGCGCGCTGCCGCTCAGTAAGTTCCAGATCCAGAAAAGCGGGCACATCGTGCCGAAGCAGGCACTGATACAGCGCATGGTCCGGATGCTCGGTCTGTACGATCACCCGTCCTGGGCGATCCGCCCGCCCGGCACGCCCCGCCACCTGCATCAACTGTGCAAACAGGCGTTCCGGCGCCCGCCAGTCGGCGGCAAATAGCCCGGCATCGGCACCGACCACGCCGACGCGTGTCAGCGCCGGAAAATCATGGCCCTTTGCCAACATCTGCGTACCCACCAGGATATCAACATCTTGCGACCGGATCTGTGCCTCCAGCGCCTCCCATTGTTTGCGGGTAGTGGCGACATCGCGATCCACGCGCAGAATACGCGCTTGCGGAAAATGCGCCTGCAACGCCTCTTCCACCCGCTGCGTTCCACGTCCGAGGGGCCTGAGATCGGCATTGCCACAATCCGGACACTGCCGTGGAATGGGCGAGGTATCTCCGCAATGGTGACAACGCAGCGTACGATCCTGGCGGTGCACCACCCGGTGTGCGGCACAACGACGGCAATTGGAAATCCAGCCGCAGGCAGTGCAGGTCAGCACCGGGGCGTAACCACGACGGTTAATAAACAACAGACTCTGTTCACCCGCCGCAAGCCCTTGCGCCAGTTCGCCCAGCAACTGGGCCGACAAACCTTCGTCCAGCGTCAGACGTCGTGTGTCGAGCAAATTGATTTCCGGCAGCACGGCTTCGGCATGCGCTCGTTCTGGCAGATCAAGACGCCGGTATCGACCGCTCTGCACGTTCGCCCAGCTTTCCGGAGAGGGCGTTGCCGAGCCCAGCAATATCGGCACCCCTCGTTGATGCGCACGCCAGACGGCCAAATCGCGGGCATGATAGCGCATGCCCTCCAGTTGTTTATAGGCAGGATCATGCTCTTCATCGACGATGATCAGCCCCAGCGCTGGCATAGGGGTAAAGACGGCCAGCCGGGTACCGATCACAATGCGCGCCTCACCGCTTAAGGCGGCGGCAAAATGCCGGGCGCGCGCCGCCTCGGTCACTTCGCTATGCAGGCTGACCACCGGGATATCCGGGAAGCGTTGCGCCACCCGCGCTTCAAGCAAGGGTGTCAGATTAATTTCCGGCACCAGTAACAACACTTGCTGATTCTGCGCCAGCATGGCTTCAATGAGGCGTAGATAGACCTCGGTTTTACCGGAGCCGGTAATACCGAACAGCAAATTAGCGGAATAACCTGCGAGCCGGCCGAACAACTCGGTGAGCACCGACTGTTGGCACGTCGTCAGCGCCGGTCCCTCCCCACGTGCAGGCACATTCTTTGCAACAGACTTCGGCATCCGACGTTTGGTCGGATCCGGTTTACGCAATCCGGTGGGTATGGCTTGCAGCAAGGCTTCCCCTGGCGCTGCCTGATAGTAGCTTGCGGCAAACAGGCAAAGATTCACCCAATCCGTCGGCAAGGGCGGCAAATCTCGCAGAATCGCTTCTGCCGCTTTGAGTTGCTCGATGCATGGTGCATCCGGGTCGGCCGTGCCTTCCAGCGACAAGACCGCCATAATCAAGCCGACCCGCCGGCCAGATCCAAAAGGCACAACGACCCGTAGACCGATATCCGTCGGCGAGGTATCGGGTGGTGCCAGATAATCAAAATTGGCCGCAAGTGGTGCATCAATGGCCACGCGTAATCGCCACGCAGCACCCTGATGCACAAGGGGTTTATCCGCCGCCATCACTTATTCACGCGTTAGCGGATATTTCTTAACAGAGTTCTCCGGCAAAACGCGCAACTCTCTGTTAAACAAGGAAAAATCGGCGATCTTGCATTGTGGATAACTTTGTGGGTAACCGACCCGAGTCAGCCGTCTTGACAGGCAAAAACCGGCCATGGATAAGGCGCCAACTCGGGCACGCACTCGGGTCTTTCGCACGGGGTAACTTATCGCCCCGCCCGCAAGGCACGACCCACCGAATGGACCGTATCTACAAGAACAGACACATTTTCCGGCGGGGTGAATTGGGAAATGCCATGCCCCAGATTAAAGACATGCCCGGTATCGGCCGGACCAAAGCTACGCAGCACTTTTTCCGCTTCGCGAGCCACGGCCTCCGGACCAGCTCGCAGAATGGTGGGGTCTAGATTACCCTGCAGCGCGACTCGATCACCAACCCGGGCGCGGGCTTTACCGATATCAATGGTCCAGTCTAGCCCCAGTCCATCGGCACCGGTATCGGCCAGCGCCTCAAGCCAGAGGCCTCCGCCCTTGGTAAAGACGATAGACGGAATGCGCTCGCCTTCCCAGGTCTTGTGCAGACCGGCAACAATCCGCTTCATGTAGTTCAGGGAAAACTCGTGGAACGCCCCTTCAGCCAACGTGCCACCCCAGGAATCAAAAACCATCACCGCTTGGGCACCGGCTTCGATCTGGGCATTCAGATACTGAATAACAGATTCGGTGGTGACATCCAGAATCTTGTGCATCAGATCCGGTCGGTCATAGAGCATGGATTTGATGCGGGCGTAATCATCCGAAGCGCCGCCCTCCACCATGTAGCAGGCCAGTGTCCACGGGCTGCCCGAAAACCCAATGAGCGGCACACTGTTATCCAATGCTTTGCGGATCTCGGCGACGGCATCAATCACATAGCGCAACTGATCATGCGGATCTGGCACGCAGAGATTGCGGATTTCCCATTCGTCACGCAGCGGGCGTTCGAACTTGGGGCCTTCTCCTTCGGAAAAGTACAGTCCCAGGCCCATCGCATCAGGTACGGTCAAAATATCGGAAAACAGAATCGCCGCGTCCAAATCATAACGGGCCAACGGCTGTAGGGTCACTTCACAGGCGTAGGCCGGGTTCTTGCACAGGCCCAGGAAGCTGCCGGCACGTTTCCGTGTTTCGCGATACTCCGGCAGATAGCGGCCGGCCTGGCGCATCAGCCAGACGGGCGTTGTTTCAGTCGGTTCTTTCAACAGGGCACGTAGAAAAAGATCATTGCGGGGACGAGACACGTTCACTCCAATTTCTTCAGATAATGAATAAATACTTAATTGCTGGCACCGTTGGAAACGCTATCGCGTCGCTCCAGTGTGATGCCCAACTGTTTGAATTTTCGATACAGATGCGTCCGCTCAAGGCCACTCTGCTCGGCCACGCGGGTCATGTTGCCGTTGCTGCGTGCAATGTGGTGCGTCAGATAGAGACGCTCAAAGGCATCGCGTGCATCTTTCAGCGGCATTTCATAAAACTCGGCCAGTGAACCATCGTTATCATCCATGGTTTTATCTGACTCGGGTTCCGCCACCGATTGCAGCAGTGCATCGACATCCTGACGACTGATGGTCTCTTCCAGCGCATTCAATGCCAGATTCTTCAGCGCCCCCAGCAGGGCACCCCAACCGCCATCGCCGCCATTCCAGTGTTTCTGCCGCAAAACATTTAACGCGTCCGGCGCCATATAGCGGTGCGGGATATTGCCCTGCTCACAGAGTAAGGTCAGCAAGGCGGGTAACAGCTCCGGCAAATCACTGGCCGATTCCGACAGAGCAGGCAACCCGACCCAGACATCACTGACTCGCTGTACCAGTGCGGCATCCACACCGCTATCGATAATCTGCTCGGCCGATGCGCTACTGGCGACCACCAGCGTCAAGCGATACTTGGCCAGACGATCCAGCACAAAGCCCAGATTCATCTGGGCCATGCGACCGGCACCAAACAACTCCGGCAGGAACAGTACGCCACCGGCATGTTGCTCCAGCATTTCTTGGGTGATGGCCCGGCTTTCCTGGGACAGGTTGAGCCAAGGGGCATGCGGCGCCAGAAGACTACGCGCGCCCACCTCCGCGATTAGCCCCTGCGCACCGCGCAAAAACAGAATCGGCGAATGTTTGGCCGACTGCGCGATCCGCTGGCCGAATTTCTTGAGAAGCCCAATCTGCAGGAGCGAATCGACTGCGTAATTCTGACGGGCAGCAGAAGCATCCGGTTTCAGACACTTTTTCACGGTCGCCAGCAGTTTCTGCAGGGCAATCGGTTTTTCAAGGAAATCCACCGCCCCGATACGGGTGGCCTCAACGGCCGTATCAATCGTGCCGTGACCAGACATCATGACCACGGGCATCGTCAGCAAACCATTGGCCGACCACTCCTTGAGCAACGAAATTCCATCGGCATCCGGCATCCAGATATCCAGCAGCACCAGATCCGGTCGGCGTGAACCACGCAACTCACGGGCGCGCGTTGCGTTCTCGGCGACGACCACGCTGTGTCCTTCATCAGCCAGAATTTCCGAGAGCAACTCCCGGATACCTACTTCGTCATCAACTACCAGTATCTCTGCCATATCAGGCTCCTACCGACTTCAGTGATTCAGTGTGCGGGGCGCCACCGCTGTCTGCTGCTTGCAGAACAATACGAATTTCGGCCCCCCCCGTCTCTCGATTGGACAAGGTGATTTTTCCGCCATGCTCTTCGATAATCTTCTTGACGATCGGCAAGCCTAACCCCGTGCCTTTGGGTTTGGTCGTGACATACGGTTCGAAGGCATTGGCCATGATTTCCGGCGGGAAGCCCGCGCCCGTATCGGCAATCTGCAGTTCAACCTGCTTGCCCAGAAGACGTGTCGACACCTCGATTCGAGCATTGGGCAGACCTTCCGTCGCATCCTGGGCGTTACGAATCAGGTTATGAATAATCTGCCGCAGTTGCGCCGGATCTCCCTTGATTTTCGGTAACGGCTCCGACAAATCAGCACGAATCGGAGTTGAGGAAGCCTCATAGAGCACCAGCAGCTCTTGTAGCAGCTCGTTCACATCCAATGCCATCAGATTGGCTGGCGGCAGACGGGCGTAATCACGGAAACTATCGACCATGTGCTTCATCGCCTGCACCTGATTGACGATGGTGCGGGTGGAACGCTGGAGCATATCGGCATCGGTTTCCGGCAGACGGGACACAAGTTTATGCTCCAGTCGCTCAGCAGCCAGCTGAATCGGCGTCAGCGGGTTCTTGATTTCATGGGCCAGGCGGCGAGCCACTTCACCCCAGGCCGTTGCCCGTTGTGCGGCAATAAGTTCGGTAATGTCATCAAACACCACCACATAACCACCACCCGACAGTTCCGGCAACTCAGATCCGTGCACCATCAGTTGCTGTTTCCGGCCATTGGGCAGCACACGTTCAACTTCTAATTGCCAAGCAGCATCCCCATGACGGGCAAAACCATCACGGATCGTACGCGCCAGTTGCTCCTGACGCGGCCAGCCTTCCAGTGGCTCAGAGAGGAGCCCGACCCAATCCTCCGCCAGCAGTTTGCCCGCGGCACCATTAACAGCTTTCAGGACGAAGCGCCGGTCAAAAGCCAGGACCCCCGCCGAGAGGTTATCCAGCACTTCCTGCAGGTAGGCGCGGGCGCGCTCCAGATCCGCCCGATGGCGCTCCGTCTCGGTATGGGCTTCGCGCAACTGGAAGGTCATGCGGTTAAACGACTGCGTCAGAATACCCAGTTCATCATGACTCACCACGGTCTGTTTGGGCGAGAAGTCGCCAGCGGCAACAGCCTGCGTACCCTCGGCCAAAATCGTCAGCGGTGCCGTGAAACGACGGGCCAAAATAAATGCCGCACTGAATGCCGCCGCCAATGCCAGCAGCAACGTCAACGTCAACGTCAGCGCGTAGAGCCGGGTCAAGCCTTCGCGCGCCAGCTCCAGTTCACGATACTCACGATAGACCGACTGTACCGCCTCAGAATCACTGGCCAGTTTGGCTGGCACCGGCACCACGACTTCCAGTAAGCGGTGTTCGGCATGCCCAACCGGGGCCGGCAGTGCAACCAGCGCTCTTAACACCGGCAAACCGGTGCCATCGGCCTCAATCACGGAGAAGGCCCCGTTTTTACGGGCTTCGGCCACCTGGCCGGGTAACGGTAATACGGGTGATTCACCACGAGCCTGTGTGGTCGCCAGCACATCGATCCGGTTACCGCTAACCTGAAGCAAGGTTGTGGACTGCGCACCGGTCACCTGCTTCAACTTGCTCAGCACGGGCGGCGCCTGCGCCGGCTCCCGCTGGGCAATCGCCAGTGCCGCATCACGCGTGGTTGATACCAACCCCACGGTCACGCCATCCAGTGCATCGCGCCCCAGGTTCAACCCGGCCTCCAACGCCTGTTCCACACGCACGTCAAACCAGCTTTCGATACTGCGGGTCACAAACTGCACCGAAACAGCATAAATCAGCGCACCCGGCACCAGTGCCATAATCGCCAGCATCAGCATCAAACGGAACTTCAGGCGGGCACCAAAAACCTGCTGTCGGTGATCCCGCCACAAGCGGAACAGCTGCCGTCCGATCACCAGCACCATGGCCATGCCGAGCAGAATATTCAGGCCAACCAGCCAGCCATAATGCCGTGCGAAAAAATCCGTATTCGATGCCGCCTGCGTCAGCAGAAACAGCAGCGCCACGGAAACCAGCGTCATGATGAACATGGCCAGACGCATTACCTGCCTCCCGTTGCGCTGATGGCCGGCACCGTCAGGCGGAATGTTCGCCAGTCGCTGTCCAGCCGCCAATCGCGATCACCAAAGGATACGACCTGAAAAGGTTTGGGCAAGAAAGCCGGATCCAGGCGAAAACGCACCAGTGTCTCCACCGGCTCACCACTGCGCAGACGGCCCGCGGGCACTATCCAGCTCACCGGGCGGGCCACGTAATCAAGCGCATCCGACAGATTCTGAAAGTTGCGCCCTTCCTGGCCCTCGCTGACCCGGTAATTTCTGACAAGCGCGTTATAAGTCAGACGACGATCAGCATGGGCGGTAAAGAGCGCTTCATCCACCCAATACCAGCGCGGGCGTCTTATTTGGCTCTCAATCTGGAAGACCAACGGAATGCCGTGGTTGACGGCATCCGTGAGCGCCGGAGAGAGCTGTAAGCCAAAAGTCCCTGTCAGCACCATCGTGTCTTCGCTGACACTTAAAGTCACTTGGCGGATATCAGCGCCCGCCTGCGCGCTCGCCATAGGCCACATCAACCCGAGCACAGTCAGGCACCCCATCCGTAGGAAGTGGCGCCGGGTCGTCATGTTGCGTGCTTGCTCAGCAAGGCATAAAAGAACCCATCATGACGCGCATCGGGCAACAAGTGCTGTTGCAACACCAACTGGGCGTCCGGATGCTGTTCGAGAAAACGGGCAATCTGTTGCTGGTTTTCCAGCGCAAACACCGAGCAGGTACCGTAGAGCAACCGCCCACCCGGTTTGAGTAACGACCACATGGCTTTCAATAGCCGTTTCTGTGTGCGGGCCAGCGCATAAATGTCTTCATCGCGGCGCAACCACTTGGCATCCGGGTGCCGACCGGCCACACCGGAACCGGAACAAGGCGCATCCAGCAAAATGGCATCAAAAGGGCGCTTAGCCCAGCTCGCTAACGGTTCCGCAGCATCGGCACAAATGATCTGAACGGCCCGATCAGGTGGAAAGCGTGCAGGATCGAGCGCCCGTGTCAACGCAGCACAGCGCTCACGATCTACCTCCACCGCGGTCAAAGAAATCGCCGCCGATTGCAGCAGATGCACGGCTTTGCCGCCCGGTGCGGCACAGGCATCCAGTACCCGCATCCCCGGTTGTACATTGAGCAGTCGCGCCGCCTGCTGCGCGCCGATGTCCTGTATTGATACCAGTCCTGCCGCAAAACCCGGCAACGTTTCGGCCGGCCGAGGCTGCACCAGCAGCAAGGCATCCGGGCCATCCTCCGGCATCCGGTCTTGTAACGCAATCTCCGCCGCCGCTAATTGCGCAGCATAGGTGTCGGGCGTTGTCACCAGCGAATTGACGCGCAGCCCCATGGGCGGTTTGCGATTTCCGCCCGCGGCAATGGCCTGCCATTGCTCCGGCCAATCTTCCTGCAGGCGATTCAACCACCATTGCGGATGTTGCCAGGTCGCTTCAGCATCACACGCAATTGTTTGATCCAGGCTGGCACGCTCACGCAGTGCCCGCCGCAAAATGGCATTCACAAATCCACGGTAACGCCCACCGGACAGCATTGCGGCCGCTTCCACCGCCTGATCCACCCCCACGTGCGCCCGATCAGGATGCATCTCCAGCCAGCACAGCGCCACGCGCAGCAAATTACGCAGCTCATCTTCTGCCGTAGGTCGATCCAGCAGGACCGATAGCTCGACATC
>CAYLWV010000014.1:18886-26808 GCA_964387485.1 uncultured Dechloromonas sp.
GTTGATGAGCGGTTCATTATTGTTTTGAGTGTAGCATGTTTACAACACCAACTAGAGGCATAATCTGCGCATGAGGCCGCGCTATCTTCCATTCAGTTTCGTTCGCCGCTTTCGGCAGGTGTGCCTACGATGCCTTGTCGGAGGCCTCTGCCTGTTCAGTCTGCCAAGCGAGGCCTGGAATACCACCGGACACCGCGAGGTAATTGCCGTTGCCTGGTCAAACCTCAGCCCGGCAATCCAACAACGGGTGAGTGATTTACTGGCACGACAGCGGGTCATACCGAATACGCGTGATCTCACCGGAGAGCCCGCCTGGATGGCTGCGGCGCTCTGGCCCGACGAATTACGGGATCAATCCGACAGCAGCGAGAACCTCGCCCCTCCGGCAAACACGCGCCAGTGGATCGAGCGTGCCCGTAGCGGTCAATCGACGCGACGCTGGCATTTTGCGGATCGCAATGTGGCATTGCCATTCCAGCAGCAACCCGTGCACGGGCTCCTGGAACAGACACTGGACGAACAACTGCGCTTGCTGGCCAACCCCGCACAACCCGCCGAGGTTCGCGCCGTGGCGCTGGCCTGGGTCAGCCATCTGATCGCGGATGCTCATCAACCACTACATTCGGCCAGCCGTGCTGACCCCCTGCGGCCAGGCCAGCTTGATGCGGGAGGCAACACGGTCATCGTGGTCGACGCCGGGCGTCGCCCGCCGGACCCGTTAAGCCTGCACCGCTGGTGGGATGAACTCCCCGGCCATGCCCGACCTGGCAGCAGCCGTTTTGACAGCGAGGTCAATCGACTGACTCGCCAGGCAGCGCAGATTTCTGGCTCGGACATTTCCACGCAACCGCGCCTGTGGATCGAAGAATCCTTTGTGATTGCCCGTGATCAGGTCTATCCGGGGTTGATCCCCAATGACGAGGTCCCCGGCTCCTTTATCATCCGCCAGGACTACTGGCTGGAGGGCCGAGATATCACGCGCGCCCGCCTGGCGCTGGCCGCCCGACGCCTGGCGCAGGTGGTGACTCAGGCACTCCGGGAGTAACTTTAGCTGCGAGCCATCGCCTCTAAACGGGCAATGCGCTCGGCGGTTTTCGGGTGTGTCGAGAACAAGGTGTCGATACCGCCGCCGGCCAGCGGATTCATAATCATCATCTGTGCTGTGGCAGGGTGCGCTTCAGCCGTCGGAAACGGAATACCACGGGCATAGGCATCAATTTTGCCCAGCGCACTGGCCAGTGCCAGCGGATCACCACTGATTTCAGCCCCACCACGATCTGCTTCAAATTCACGCGCCCGAGAAATGGCCATCTGGATCAATGCGGCGGCAAGCGGTGCAATGATCGCCACAATAATACTGACCACGGCATTAGCGGGCCGACCTTCTTCATCGCGGCCGCCAAAAAACATGGCGAAATTGGCCAGCGCAGAAATGGCACCGGCCAGCGTGGCGGCAATGGTGGAGGTCAGAATATCGCGATGTTTCACATGCGCCAGTTCATGCGCCATCACCCCACGTAACTCACGCTCGCTGAGTAGACTGACAATGCCTGTGGTGGCAGCCACGGCCGCGTTTTCTGGATTACGGCCTGTCGCAAAGGCATTGGGTTGCGCTTCATCAATCAGGTAAACACGGGGCATCGGCAAGCCGGCACGTCCAGCCAGCTCATGGACCATGTTGTACAGATAAGGCGAGGAGGTCTCATCGACCGGCTGCGCGTTATACATGCGCAGCACCATCTTGTCTGAAAACCAGTAGGCAAAAAAGTTCATGCCACCGCCGATCAGCAGCGCCATCAGCATGCCTTCGCGGCCACCAATCAGGCCACCGATCATCATGAACAGCGCCAGAATGGCGGCAAACAGAATTGTCGTTTTAAACCAGTTACCCATGATGCCCGCTCCTCGATGCAGAAACGTTGTTGGACATGCCGCTCATTAAAGCGGAACACAGCTTAATAAACGCTTAGCGCGATGTAGATGGGTGGCAACCCACGGTTTTCAAGTGAGGCGAGTGCCTACCGGCATCGGATGCCCGCGCAGAAAATCAGCGGCAGCGAGGCGTTTGCCACCGGATGCCTGCAGCACCTCGAGACATAACGCGCCCTCACCACAAGCAACCACCACCCCCGAGGCATCAGCCGCCAGCACCGCTCCGGGCTCACCTTCGGCCGCAACCTCATGGGCACGCCAAATCTTGATGGGCTTGTCACCCAGATGGAGTACGGCACCAGGGAAGGGGTTATAGGCACGAATCTGTCGATCCAGTACAGCAGCGCTTTGGGCCAGTTGCAACAAGGACTCCTGTTTTTCCAGCTTATGCGCGTAGGTGACGCCCGCCTCCGGCTGCGGGGAGGCCACCAGCACCGTACCCGACGCCAGTGCTCGGAGTACGGCAACGATGCGTTCGGCCCCCAGGGCGGCCAGTCGATCATGGAGCAGCGCGGTGGTATCGCTCGGTTCTATGGATAGGCGTGCCGCATCGACCACGCCGCCCGTATCCAGACCGGCATCCATCTGCATGATGCAGACACCGGTTTCGTGATCGCCCGCTTCAATCGCCCGGTGAATCGGTGCAGCACCCCGCCAGCGCGGCAACAGCGAGGCATGGATATTGAGGCAACCGTAGCGCGGCATCTCCAGCACCGCCTGCGGCAGAATCAATCCATACGCCACCACCACCAGGACATCCAGCTGATAGTCACGCACCAGCGCCTGGGCAGGCTCCGGGCGTAACGAGACCGGTTGTTCCACCGGAATCTGATGCGCCAGCGCCAACTGTTTGACCGGCGAAGGGGTCAGTTGCATTCCCCGACCTGAAGGCCGATCCGGTTGCGTGAACACAACCGCGACCTCGAAACCGGCCGTCAGAATCGCTTGCAAAGCCTGCTCGGCAAAGGCCGGGGTACCGGCAAAACCCACGCGTAAGGTCATACGGTCTGCCGGGCCAGTTTAGCCAGTTTGTTCTTGATCCGCGTCTGCTTGAGCTGCGACAGATGATCGACAAACACCTTGCCGTTCAGATGATCAATCTCGTGCTGGATACAGATCGCCAGCAAATCACCCGTGGCCAGGACCTGCGCTTTGCCCTCCAGGTCCTGATAGCGCACCCGCACATCAGAGGGGCGATCCACCTTATCGTAAATGCCGGGCACCGAGAGACAGCCTTCTTCATAGGTCTGCATGCCGCTGGTGGACTCAATCACCGGATTAATAAAGACCTGTAGCGCTTTCTGGTCTTCCGATACATCAATGACCACAACGCGCTGGTGCACATTAACCTGGGTAGCGGCCAGGCCGATGCCCGGCGCCTCGTACATGGTTTCGGCCATATCCGCCACCAGCTGGCGCAAAGCGGCATCAAATACGGTCACCGGCTTAGCGACGGTGCGCAGGCGTTCATCGGGAAATCGCAGAATCGGGAGCAGGGCCATGCGTCATCTCTGAGTGGCACACATCTACGTTGCAGATGTGGAAATTGATTTATGCTTGTCATGCGCCACCACGTCGGTCAGCGCTTTCAGGTCAATATTATAGCGATGGGTCTCAAATTCAACCGGCTTGTTCTGATCGTGCTCACCCTGTTTGGGCTGTGTGGTTTATCGGCGTTTGTTCAGGCGGCCCCGCCATTACCATTGATTGTGCCGGAAGCCACCTTCGTCACACTGCCCCGGATCACGGGAACCACGCTGAATCAGCAGATGATGGACACCCACAGTCTTATCCACATCCAGCTTGGCAAAGCTTCTGATCCACTGTCGCCCAACACACCGCTCACCGTGATCCGACAGGGCCTACGGCTGCGCTCGCCCGATGGCAAAATCCTGGGTGTGCTGGCCATCCCGGTTGCCCAGGGCCATACGCTGAGCGAGGCCGCACGTATCCGCGAAATTGCTGAACCCGTTTCAACCAATACCGACTGGATGCGGCTTGATGTGCTGTATCAGGAAACCATGCGCGGCGACAGCGTCATGACCCGGGCCGAGGTCAAAGCCGTACATCGGACCGCAGATCACTGCGCTGCTGCTGCAATATCACCGCCCCCAGCATCCGAAGTCATCGCCTTGGCCAGCCACATGGACCTGATGGCCACACGGGGCGAGCTGGTCGTCATCTCGGGCGGCTGCCAGGCCGGGCTGGGCGAAGGCCGCCCGGTGAGCCTCTGGCGGCCAGCGGCCACGACCTTTGGTCGTAAACTCGACCAGGCCGTTGAAGACCCGAAAAACGATAGCAACAGTGTCTTCGAGGATAATCCCGCCATCAGCCGTGAGAAAACGCCTGGGCACCGAGTGGCCGACGGTCGCGTTGTCACCGCCTACGACAATGCCGCCATTGTGCAGATTCACGCACTCTCGCAGGCGGTCCAACCTGGCGATCTCATTCGCATCAATGCGCCATCCAAGCGCTAAGGTCTTATTTATGAACCCGGCTTCTTCCTACCTAGCACCAAACGAGCTCACACACTGGCTGAATCTGACGCTGCCTTCCGGTATTGGTCCGCGCACCCAACAGCAACTGCTGCGGGCCTTCGGCCAACCGTCCGCGATTTTCTCGGCCGGGCTCAGCGCCGTGGCCGGTGTCATTGGCATCAAGCCTGCCCAGAGCCTATTTGACGGTTTGCAGAATGACATCCAGCAAGCCCTCATTGCCCGCACCTTGGCTTGGTCTCAGGAAGCAGGGCATCACATCATCACCCTGGCTGATGCGCACTACCCGCAGCGGCTACTGGAATCCAGTGATCCCCCTTGCCTGCTCTATGTCAACGGCGACCCTGGCTTTCTGAACCGCCCGGCCATTGGTGTTGTGGGCAGTCGCAACGCAACCCCCCAGGGTATGGAAAACGCGCGGTCCTTCTCACGCGTACTGGCCGATGCCGGTTTCACGATCATCAGCGGTCTGGCGTTAGGTATCGATGCCGCCGCCCATGAGGGCGCCTTACTTTCCAACACGCGTAGTGATGCACCGAGCGGCACCATCGCCATCATTGGCACAGGTATCGACCGTGTCTATCCGGCCCGCAACAAAAAGCTGGCGCATCTGATTACCGGTCAGGGCTGCATTATTTCCGAATTTCCGCTGGGTACCGTCGCCGCCGCCAGCAACTTTCCCCGCCGCAACCGCCTCATCGCCGGCTTATCGCAGGCCTGTCTGGTCGTTGAAGCCGCACCCGCGTCTGGTTCACTTATTACGGCACGGCTGGCCGGAGAACTGGGACGGGATCTCTTCGCCATTCCGGGCTCAATTCATGCCCCCCAATATAAAGGCTGTCACGCGCTCATCAAACAGGGCGCCAAACTGGTGGAGTGTGCACAGGACATTCTTGAAGAGCTCCGTCCCCAGCATGCCCCGCAACCCATGGCAACGCAACCAACAGCACCCGTCAACCCGGCACACCAACCTCTGCTGGCTGCATTGGGGCATGATCCGTGCACGCTGGATCAATTAATTAGCCGTAGCGGGTTGACGACCGACGCGGTTCTTGCGATGCTGACCGAACTCAGTCTGGAGGGTGTCGTTACCAACCTGCCGGGTGGCCGCTATCAAAGGCTGATCCGCAGTTAAATACCGCACTGTGCCAGATTGTCGATTGATTCGATTCCAAGCCATAGGTTGCTCCATGCTCGATATTCTTGTGTACCTGTTCGAACACTTCGAAGAACTTGGCGCCGGCGACCCACAAACCACGGCCGATGGCTCACCGCTTTCAGAGACCCTGATGGAGGCCGGCTTTGAGCGTGAGGAAATTGACCAGGCCTTCGGTTGGCTGGCGGGCCTGAGCGGTGAACGCTATCGGGCAATCAGCGCCCCCTCTGCCCATTCAGTCCGCATCTTCTCAGACCGCGAATATGAGCATCTGGGTCACGACTGTCTGGCCTATTTGTTTGCTCTCGAAAACCAGAATGCCGTACCGGCCGACCTGCGCGAACTGATCATTGACCGGGCGATGGCCATGGAGGATCTGAGCCTCGAACACTTCAAAATCATCGTCCTGATGGTGCTCTGGAGTCGCAACCAGGCGATTGACGGACTACTCGTCGAAACCCTGCTCGACGACGCCAACCCGATCTACAACTAAATCCGTCATCCGGGTGCCCGGCTTGCCAATCCCGGCAAGCCCTCCTATGATGCGCCGGTTACTTACGAGAACCACCTCATGGGAAAAAAGCTGATCATTGCCGAGAAACCTTCAGTCGCTCTGGATATTTCCAAAGCACTCGGCGGCTTTACCAAACACGACGACTATTATGAAAGTGACGATTACGTCTTGTCGTCGGCCGTGGGCCATCTGCTGGCACTGATCTGCCCGGAAGAATTCGAAGTCAAACGCGGCAAGTGGACGTTTGCCCATCTGCCCGTGATCCCGCCGCATTTCGACCTGCAACCTATCGAAAAGTCGGCACCCCGCCTGAAAGTACTGCAAAAGCTGCTGCGCCGTAAGGACATCGACGGCCTCATCAACGCCTGTGACGCGGGCCGCGAGGGCGAACTGATCTTCAATTACATCGCCCAGTACGCCAAGGCCAAAGTGCCCGTGCAGCGCCTGTGGCTGCAATCCATGACCAAAGACGCCATCCAGGATGGCTTCAAGCATTTACGCGATGGCGCCGAGATGCAGGGCCTGGGCGACGCCGCCGTCTGCCGCTCGGAATCAGACTGGCTGGTCGGCATTAACGGTACTCGCGCCATGACCGCCTTCAACTCGAAGACCGGCGGCTTCCATCTGACCACCGTTGGCCGCGTACAGACACCGACGCTATCGCTGGTCGTCGAGCGCGAAAAAGAAATCCGCGCCTTCGTGCCCCGCAACTACTGGGAAGTCGAAGGTGAATTCGAAGCCGCCGGCGGCACTTACACCGGCCGTTGGTTCGACGAAACTTTCAAGAAAGGCGAGGATGAACATGCGCGTGCCGAACGACTCTGGAAAGAACCGGAAGCTGAAGCGATACGCAGCGAATGTCTGGGAAAACCCGGCATCGTTACTGACACCGCCAAGCCAGAAAATCGTCTATCTCCGCTGCTTTTTGATCTAACAAGCCTACAACGTGAAGCGAACACGCGCTTTGGCTTTTCTGCCAAAACCACGCTGTCGATCGCTCAGGCGCTCTACGAGCGCCACAAAGTTCTAACCTACCCGCGAACCGATTCGCGCGCGCTGCCGGAAGATTATTTGCCCACCGTGCACAATGTACTGGCCGGCCTGCCCGATCTCTACGCACCATTCGCCAACGAAATCGTTAAAGAAGGCTGGGTCAAACCAAACAAACGCATCTTCAACAACACGAAGATCTCCGATCACTTTGCCATCATCCCGACCGGCACGGTGCCCAAGAGCCTGTCCGAAGTCGAAGCCAAGCTCTACGACTTCGTCGTGCGCCGCTTCCTCTCAGTCTTCTATCCGGCAGCCGAATACCTGGTAACCACCCGCATTACGCGCGTTGGCAAGCACCCCTTCAAAACCGAGGGCAAGGTCCTGGTCAAGAAGGGCTGGCTCACCGTTTACGGTAAGGAAGAAAGCGACGAAGAGACCAACCTCCCGGCAGTCACCGACGGCGAATCGGTCAAGACCGAAGATGTGCGCCTGAAGGCCTCGGCCACCCGCCCGCCGGCACGCTACTCAGAAGCCACGCTGCTCTCCGCCATGGAAAGCGCCGGTAAGCGTATTGATGATGATGAACTCCGCGCCGCCATGGCCGGCCGCGGCCTGGGCACACCGGCGACGCGCGCCCAGATCATTGAAGGCCTACTCGCCGAGCAATACCTGCTACGCGAAGGCCGCGAACTGATCCCGATGGCCAAGGCCTTCAACCTGATGACACTGCTCGAAGGCCTGGGCGTCACGGCACTCACGTCACCGGAACTGACCGGCGAATGGGAATCCAAACTGGGCAGCATGGAGCGCGGCGAACTGTCGCGCAAACAGT
>CAYLWV010000015.1:0-25179 GCA_964387485.1 uncultured Dechloromonas sp.
GGTACAATTTCCGCCAATTTTGTTGATTTCGAGACCCCGCTGGGGCACCTGGAGCCGGTATGAGCATCAAGTCTGACAAGTGGATTCGCCGTATGGCCGAGCAACACGGCATGATCGAGCCGTTCTCGCCGGACCTCGTTCGTGAAGTGAATGGTCAGAAGATCGTTTCGTACGGTACGTCGAGCTACGGTTATGACATCCGTTGTGCTCGTGAGTTCAAGGTGTTCACCAACATCAACAGCACCGTGGTGGATCCGAAGGCATTTGACCCCAAGTCCTTTGTCGAAGTCGAATCCGATGTCTGCATCATTCCGCCGAATTCCTTTGCGCTGGCCCGTACGGTCGAGTACTTCCGTATTCCGCGTAGCGTGCTGACCGTGTGTCTGGGTAAAAGCACCTACGCCCGTTGCGGCATCATCGTCAACGTGACGCCGTTCGAACCAGAGTGGGAAGGCTATGTCACGCTGGAGTTCTCGAACACCACACCGTTGCCAGCCAAGATCTATGCGGGCGAGGGTTGTGCCCAGGTGCTGTTCTTCGAATCCGATGAAGTGTGCGAAACCTCCTACAAGGACCGTGGTGGTAAATACCAGGGTCAGGTCGGTGTCACACTCCCGAAAATTTAAAACTTTAGACTCATCGAGTCGGCAGTATTCGCGCCGCGTGTTCTGGCTCTGGCCTGCACGCGGTGTTTCCTTTCTGGCTGAGGAGCCATTGCTATGAAGTTCCATTTTCCGATCATCATCATCGATGAAGACTTCCGTTCCGAAAACGCATCCGGCCTGGGAATTCGTGCCCTGGCGGAAGCCATCGAAAAAGAAGGTATGGAAGTTCTGGGCGTCACCAGCTATGGGGACCTGACCTCCTTTGCCCAGCAGCAGAGCCGAGCCTCGGCGTTTATTCTGTCGGTCGATGACGAAGAACTGTTGAACGATGAAGAGCAGACGATCGCCGAACTGCGCGCGTTCGTTCAGGAAATCCGCTACAAGAATGCGGATATTCCGATTTTCCTGCACGGCGAAACCCGCACGTCGCGCCATATTCCTAACGACATCCTGCGTGAGTTACATGGCTTCATTCATATGTACGAAGACACGCCGGAGTTCATTGCCCGTAATGTGGTGCGCGAATCCAAAGCCTATCTGGACTCGCTACCACCACCGTTTTTTCGTGCGCTGACGCATTACGCGGCTGATGGTTCGTACTCCTGGCACTGTCCGGGTCACTCGGGCGGTGTCGCTTTTCTGAAGAGCCCTGTGGGTCAGATGTTCCACCAGTTCTTTGGTGAAAACATGCTGCGTGCCGACGTTTGTAATGCGGTGGAAGAACTCGGGCAGTTGCTCGATCACACCGGACCGGTCGCGGCTTCGGAGCGCAATGCTGCGCGTATCTTCAATTGCGACCATCTGTACTTTGTGACGAATGGCACATCGACATCGAACAAGATTGTCTGGCATTCCACCGTGGCGCCGGGTGACATCGTGGTGGTTGATCGTAACTGCCATAAGTCCATTCTGCACTCGATCATTATGACGGGCGCGATTCCGGTGTTCCTGATGCCGACGCGTAATAACTTCGGCATCATCGGTCCGATTCCGAAAACGGAGTTTTCCTGGGAAAGCATCCAGAAGAAGATTGCCGCGAATCCGTTCATCGCCGACAAGAACGCTAAACCGCGCGTGCTGACGATTACGCAGTCGACCTACGATGGCATCCTCTATAACGTCGAAGAAATCAAGGAGATGCTCGACGGCAAGATTGATACGCTGCACTTTGACGAAGCCTGGCTACCGCACGCCGCCTTCCACGATTTCTATGGGGATTACCACGCCATCGGCGCTGATCGTCCGCGCTGCAAGGAATCGATGGTCTTCTCGACTCAGTCGACGCACAAACTACTGGCGGGTCTGAGCCAGGCCTCGCAGATTCTGGTGCAGGATTCGGATGATCGTAAGCTGGATCGCGATGTGTTCAATGAAGCCTATTTGATGCACACCTCCACTTCGCCGCAGTACGCGATTATCGCCTCCTGTGATGTGGCGGCCGCCATGATGGAAGAGCCGGGTGGCCCGGCGCTGGTCGAAGAATCGATTGCCGAAGCGCTCGATTTCCGCCGTGCGATGCGCAAGGTTGATGAAGAGTGGGGCACTGATTGGTGGTTCAAGGTCTGGGGGCCGGACGACTTGTCGGAAGAAGGCATTGAAGAGCGTGAAAGCTGGATGCTCAAGCCGGGCGAGCGCTGGCACGGGTTCGGCCAATTGGCCGATGGCTTCAATATGTTGGACCCGATCAAAGCCACCATCATTACGCCAGGGCTGGATGTCGATGGTTCGTTCTCGGAAGACATCGGTATTCCGGCGGCTATTGTGACCAAGTATCTGGCCGAGCATGGTGTGATTGTCGAGAAATGTGGCCTCTATTCCTTCTTCATCATGTTCACGATCGGTATTACCAAGGGCCGCTGGAACACGATGGTGACGGAACTTCAGCAGTTCAAGGATGACTACGACAAGAACCAGCCGCTGTGGAAGGTGCTGCCGGAGTTCTGTCAGAAGCATCCGCGCTATGAGCGCGTCGGTCTGCGTGATCTGTGTCAGCAGATCCATGACGTTTACAAGAAGACCAATGTGGCGCGTCTGACGACCGAGATGTATCTGTCGGACATGGTGCCGGCCATGCGCCCGGCCGATGCGTTTGCCAAGATGGCTCACCGAGAAATTGAACGCGTGGCGATTGATGATCTGGAAGGTCGTATCACGGCGATGCTGGTAACGCCTTACCCGCCGGGAATTCCGTTGCTCATTCCAGGCGAGCGCTTCAACAAAACAATCGTGAACTATCTGCAATTCGCGCGGGAGTTCAATGAACGCTTCCCAGGCTTTGAAACGGATGTCCATGGCCTTGTGAAGGGTGAAAAAGATGGCAAGACGGCGTATTACGTCGATTGCGTCCGTTAACGTTGCGCAGTCAGGAGTGCTGTATGGGTGCCAAGGCGGATAACCAGCAACCGGCCAAGAGTCGTCTGACCCAGTTCATCCTCGGCGCACTGCTGCTTGGTGTGGCCTCCGGCGCAGCGGTGCATCATCTGGGAGCCGGTAGTGCTTTCCCCCAGGCGTATGCGGAAAACATTTCGTTGCTGACGGATATATTCCTGCGCATGATCAAGATGATCATTGCGCCCCTGGTCTTTGCAACCCTGGCGGTAGGGATTGCCAGCATGGGTGACAGCAAGACCATTGGTCGGGTCGGTGCCAAGACGTTCGGCTGGTTCCTGATGATGTCTTTCCTGTCCTTGCTGCTCGGACTGCTGATGGTGCAGTTGCTGCAACCGGGCGCGGGTGTGCATCTGGAGGTGCCGGCCACGTCAGCGGCCACCGGGCTGACGGCACCGGGCAACCCGCTGGCAAACTTTCTGCATCATGTGTTTCCGGTGAGCATCATGGATGCCATGGCCAAAAACGAAATTCTGCAGATCGTGGTATTTGCCGTGTTCTTCGGATTAGCGGGTGCACATCTGGGGCCGCGGGCGGAAGAGTTTTTCCGTAATCTGGATATGCTGTCGCATCTGATGCTGCGCATTACGACCATGGTGATGAACTTTGCACCCGTCGCCGTATTTGCCGCGGTATCAGCGGTCATTGCCAAAAGCGGCCTGGGCATCCTGATGACCTACGCGCAGTTCATGCTGTCGTTCTATGCCGCCATTGCAGCGCTGTGGGTGGTGATTGTGCTGGCGGGTTTTCTGGTGCTCGGTAAGCCGGTGTTAACCCTGGTGGGCATGTTGCGGCAGCCCCTGGTGCTGGCGTTTACGACGGCGAGTTCCGAGGCCGCTTATCCGAAGACGCTGGAACAGGTGGAACGCTTCGGAGCACCGAACCGTATTGCGTCGTTTGTGTTGCCGGTGGGTTATTCGTTTAACCTCGATGGCTCGATGATCTACTGTACCTTTGCTACGTTGTTCATTGCTCAGGTCTATGGCATTGAAATGAGTCTGGGACAGCAGTTTCTGATGCTGTTAATGCTGATGGTGACCTCCAAGGGCATTGCGGGTGTGCCACGGGCGTCCTTGGTTGTGATTGCCGCAACGCTGGCCCACTTCAATATTCCGGAAGCCGGCGTGCTGCTCATTCTGGGCGTGGATCACTTCCTGGATATGGCCCGCTCAGCCACCAATGTACTGGGCAATGGTGTCGCGACCGCCGTGATTGCCAAATGGGAAGGCGTGCTCAACAAGACCGACGGTAACGCACCAACGCATACGGAAGCGACGACGCACTGACGTGCTCGGTGCGGGTTTCTTCAGTCCAGTGGGTGTCCATGGCGGGGAACGACGTATCGCCCTCGGCATCCATGCCGACTTCCGTGATAAACAGGGTCGACGCCAACGGTAATGCCTGGCGATAGAGCTCGGCACCGCCGATGACAAAGGCCGCGGCATCGCCAACGGCTTCGAGGGCGGCGGGCAGACTACCGAAGACTTCAGCGCCCGTAGCCTCATAGCCGGCCTGTCGCGTGATGACCATGTTGCGGCGATTGGGCAGCGGGCGACCTAAAGACTCCCAGGTTTTACGGCCCATGATGATGGGGTGGCCGCTGGTCGTGTCCTTGAAGTGCTTCAGATCTTCCGGCAGGTGCCAGGGCAGCGTGCCGATGCCCGCGTCATTCGTGGCACCAATGATGCCGTTACGCGCGACGGCCACAATGATTGCCAGGTTCGGGTAGCGGGTGTCAGCCATGCGTTGTTTGCGTCCAGTCGATCAGGCCACGGGTTGAGGCATCCAGCGACGCTTTTGTGGCGTCGCCATTGAGTACGGGGAGCACGCGCGAGGCCAGTTGTTTTCCCAGCTCCACGCCCCACTGGTCGAAGGAGTTGATGCCCCAGATCACGCCCTGGACGAAGACCTTGTGCTCATAGAGTGCCAGCAGCAGGCCTAAATGGTAGGGGTCCAGTCGGGGCAGCAGTAAAGTGGTGGATGGCTGATTGCCGGCAAATACCTTGTGCGGCAGCAGAGCGTCCCGTTGTGCAGCCGAGAGTCCGGCAGCGTCCAGTTCGCTGCGGGCTTCGGCTTCGGTTTTGCCGAAAGCCAGGGCTGCACTCTGCGCGAAGCAGTTGGCGAGCAGCGGGGCCTGGTGGCCGGGTAGCGGGTAATCGCTGAGCGCTGTGGCGATAAAGTCACAGGGCACCAGCCAGCCGCCTTGGTGGAGCAACTGGAAGAAAGCGTGCTGACCATTGGCACCGATTTCACCCCAGACAATGGGGTTGGCCGGGCAGGTCAGGGGTTGGCCGTCACGGTTGACCGTTTTGCCGTTGGATTCCATCTCCAGTTGTTGCAGATAGCCCGGCAGATGGCGCAAGGATTCGTTGTACGGCACGATGGCGGAGGTATGAGCGCCGAGGAAATTGGTGTTCCAGATGCCGAGTAGCGCCAGCAGGACCGGTAGGTTGTCTTGCAGCGGTGTTGCGCGGAAGTGGCGATCCATGGCCTGGGCGCCGGCCAGCAGACGCTCGAACCCGCTCATGCCGATGCTGACGGCCAGTGGTAGACCCACAGCAGACCACAGTGAATAACGCCCACCGACCCAGTCCCACATCGGTAATACTTGCGCCGGCGGAATGCCGAATTCCGCAGCGCGTTCCGGGTGTGCCGAGACGGCGACAAAATGTTTGGCCAGTGCTGCTTCGGAGCCCGTGTGTGCCAGCAGCCAGTTGCGGGCGCTGGCCGCGTTGATCATCGTTTCTTGCGTCGTGAAGGTCTTGCTGGCGATGATGAACAGTGTGGTGCGTGGATCCAGTGTTTCCAGCAGCGGTGCCAGATGGGCACCGTCGAGGTTGGAGACGTAATGCACATGCAGGCCGGGGTGCGCGAAGGCAGACAACGCCCGTGTTGCCATTTTGGGGCCCAGATCCGAGCCGCCGATACCGATGTTGACGACATGACGGATCGTTTCGCCGCTATAACCTTTCCAACTGCCGCTGCGTAGGCGCTCAACGATGTCGGCCATCTGTTGTCGCACCTGGCGGACGTCCGTCATGACGTCGTTATCAGTGGACGGGAAGGGGGTGTCATCCAGGTGGCGCAATGCCGGATGCAGTACGGCACGTTCTTCGCTGACGTTGATCTTCTCACCGGCGAACAGACGTTCGCGCCAGCCGGCCACATCGGCGGCTTCCGCCAGCGCAACGAGATGGTTCAGCGCATCCTGATCCAGGCGTTGCTTGGAAAAGTCCAACAGCAGACCATCGGCCTGGCGCGAGAAATGTTGGAAGCGGTCGGCGTCATCGGCAAATAGGGTGCGTAAGTGGGTGCCTGCCAGGCGCTGATGGGCCGCGTTGAGACGCGACCAAGCCGGTGTCTGAGTGATGTCGCGGGTCATGACGATTTAGACGGCGACCGGGGCCGGAATGTGTGGGTGAGGATCGTAGCCTTCAAGCGTAAAGTCTTCGAAGCGGAAGGCAAACAGGTCCTTGACCTCGGGGTTGATGCGCATCACTGGCAACGGGCGAGGTTCACGGCTGAGTTGCAGTTTGGCCTGCTCCAGGTGGTTGCTGTAGAGGTGGGCGTCGCCGAGCGTATGAATGAACTCACCGGGGCGATAGTTGCAGACCTGAGCAATCATCAGTGTCAGCAATGCGTAGGAGGCAATGTTGAACGGCACGCCAAGGAAAATGTCGGCACTGCGCTGATACAGCTGGCACGAGAGTCGTGGCCGTTGATCGGCATCCCCCGCGGCGGGGGGTGCGACATAAAACTGGAACAGCGCGTGGCAGGGCGGCAGGGCCATGCGATCCACTTCGCCCGGGTTCCAGGCGCAGACGAGATGGCGGCGCGAATCCGGGTTGTTTTTCAGGCCGTCTACGAGCTGGCTGATCTGGTCGATGGTACGAATGGTCGGCGGTTCACCTTCTTGGCCGGGGACGGCCGTTTCCCAGCGTCGCCACTGTTTGCCGTAGACGGGGCCCAGTTCGCCGTTGTCGTCGGCCCAATCGTCCCAGATCGAGACGCCGTGTGCCTTGAGGTAGGCGATGTTGGTGCTGCCTTGCAGGAACCACAGCAGTTCATGAATGATTGAGCGCAGATGCAGCTTCTTGGTGGTGAGTACCGGAAAGCCCTGCTCCAGATCAAAACGCATCTGCCAGCCGAAAACGGAACGGGTACCGGTACCGGTACGGTCGGTTTTGACGTGGCCGTGATCAAGCACGTGTTGCATCAGGTTCAGGTAGGTCTGCATGCGGGAATCCGTGTTTTTGAGAGTTCGAACTCTATAATCTTCTTATTTTACATCTCTGTATCCTTGAAGAGCGCTTTCTTATGGCTACCCGCATTCCTCGCCCCCCAATAGCACGCTCAGCGCTTAAAGCAGCGCCTGGCCGTAAACGCCCGTTGAACCGGAGGCTACCGCCTAATTGGCAGCCGGTGTTACCCAAAGTCAGCCTGGCCGATGGCAAGCTGAAGGAAAGTGCTTTCAAAGGCTTATCCCATGCGCTGGTGCTTTTCCCGGCCTCATTGCTGGCCGGCGGCGTATTGCCTGCAGGCTTGCCAGGCGGCACGTTGTTGAAACAGGTGCTGGACCGTCAGAAGAAAAAAGCCACGAGCCTGCTGCGCACGCCGGCAGTCAACGGCAAAATGCCGACCGAGCCGCTGGTGCCTGAAGCCATGTTGCCCGGTGGCGGTCTGGTGCGCTGGCTGGCCGTGGATCCGGATGCCCCCGTATTCCTGACCCAGCAGCAATTGCGGCAGGCGCTGTCCGGGTTGTTGGCAGAGCAGCCGGCGCAGCTGGATATCGTGTTCCATGGTTCGGCCGGTTTTGTGGCCAGTGTGCTGCCGGAGGCCGCCTATGTGGCAACGGTGAACCGTATTGCCCTGCCTAAAACGGTGGCATCGGAAAAACCCGCCAAAACGGCGACCGCATCAAAAACCGGCAAGCCGGCAGAGATTCGCCTGTGGGCTGGCACTCGGGATCAGGATTTTCTGAAGCAGCAATTGGCGGCAGCGCTGGTGCGGGCCGAGGCCAATATTCTGACGCGTGCCTTGTGCGTGTTGCCACCCAATCAGCTGACGCCGGGCTCGTTCCGTGAGCTGGTGCCGGCACAAATCAAGGGGCTGGGAATCCGTAGTGAGATATACGACGTGGCGCGCCTACAGAAAATGCAGGCAGGCGCTTTTCTGGCCGTCGCTCAGGGCAGCCCGGCGCACGATGCCGCGATTGTGCATCTGAGTTATACGCCTCGGCCAAAAACGACCAAGCTGAACCCGAAGGACAAATCAACGCTGTTGCCGTTGCCTTCGGTCGCGCTCGTTGGTAAGGGCATCTGCTTTGATACCGGGGGGCACAATCTGAAACCGGCGCGTTACATGGCCGGCATGCATGAGGATATGGCGGGTGCCGCGGTAGCGCTATCGGTGATTCGAGCCGCTGCCCAACTCAAGCTGCCCGTGCGTATTGATGCCTGGTTGGCCTTGTCGCGTAACGACATCGCTCCCGGGGCCTATTGTCAGGGGGATGTGGTGACGGCGCTGAATGGTCGAACCATTGAGATCGTCCATACCGATGCCGAAGGCCGCATGGTGCTGGCCGATACCCTGACGCTGGCGGCAGCGGGTAAGCCGGATGTGGTGATGGATTTCGCCACGCTGACAGGCAGCATGACCATGGCGCTGGGTAACCGCATGAGCGGGTTTTTTGCGTCCGAGCCCTGGTTGGCCGGCCGCCTCGATGCCGCAGCGGCGACAGCGGGTGAACGTCTGATGCCGTTTACGATGCCGGATGACTACGATAGTGCGCTGGAGAGCCAGGTGGCCGATGTGAAACAGTGCACGCTGGATGGAGAGGCAGACCACATTCTGGCTGCACGTTTCCTCCAGCTATTTGTGGGCGATGCGCCCTGGCTGCACCTGGATCTATCGGCGGCGTCCTGCAAGGGCGGGTTGGGTGCCGTGGGCACGGACACGACTGGTTTTGGTGCTGCACTAACGCTGGCGTTTCTACAGTCGATTGCGGCCAAGGGACTTTCTCGGCCGGGCCCCCGCTTTTAAACCTCGGTGTCTTCGTCAGGGGGCATGCCCGGGTTTGTCAGGTCTTGATCTGTGCCCGGTTCGTCCAGTGCTTTGAGAAACTGGAAGATTGCCCGGTAGGACTTGGGCGGCTTCTGGGCGGCCTGTTCCTTGAGGGCGTTGCGGCGTAACGTCCGCAGCGCAGAAACGTCCATGTCCGGGTAGTCGTTCTTCAAGGTGGTGATGATAGCTTCATCCGCCAGGACCTTGTCGCGCAGTTTTTCCAGCGCATGAAAGCGGGCGTTGGCCTTGTTCGAGATGCCATCGATTTCATCGAGCATTTCCTGAATGGGTGCTGTTTCCACATCCCGCATCAGTTTGCCGATGTACTGCATCTGCCGGCGCAGAGCGCCGTGCGAGGTGATGCGTTTGGCTTCCATGACGGCATCACGCAGCGATTCCGGAATGTCCAGCTTTTTCAGTCGGTCATTGCCGACGCCGACCAGGCGATTACCGAGCGCCTGCAGCGCATCAACTTCTTCCTTGGCTTTGGTTTTGCTGCGT
Source organism: uncultured Dechloromonas sp. (assembly GCA_964387485.1). Classification (GTDB taxonomy): domain Bacteria; phylum Pseudomonadota; class Gammaproteobacteria; order Burkholderiales; family Rhodocyclaceae; genus Fluviibacter. Next base: position 9,558 of record CAYLWV010000015.1, read on the forward strand.
CGGCGGGATTCCGTCAGGGGTGGTGGCTCGGCGTTAACGACGACCTGACCCTGGCGGGTATGAAAGTGGCTGGGCGGCTTGCTGGCGTGAAAAGGCATGATGACTCGTGACCCGGGTAAACATTACGTGCGGTTGGTTTGCCGCTATCATACCAACCGAGCACCAATCCAACGGATGAATATTTGAATGACCACGAACACCCCCGCCAGCCAGGAACCCCTGTTTGCCCATAGCCGTGAGGCGTTGGAGCGAATCGCCGCCGATGTGCTGAGTTTTGCTCGCACGGGTGGGGCTTCGGCATCCGAAGTCGAGATTTCAGAGGGCTTCGGCCAGAGTGTTAATGTCCGCCAGGGCGAAGTCGAGACGATCGAGCACCATCGGGATAAGCAGATCGGGGTGACGGTGTATTTCGGCCAGCGCAAGGGATATGCCTCAACCAGTGATTTTTCAGCCGAAGCGCTGAAGGCAACCGTTGGGGCGGCCTTGGATATTGCCCGCTTTACGGCGGAAGATCCGTGTGCCGGCTTGCCGTCGGCCGATCAGCTGATGACCGGGCCGATGCCGGATCTGGATCTGTTTCACCCATGGTTACCGTCCGTAGAAACCGCCGTCGCCATGGCGCGTGCCTGCGAAGCAGCCGGGTTGGCCTATTCGTCAGCGATTCAGAATTCCGAAGGGGCTTCGGTCTCGGCGCATCAGGGGCACTTCCTGATGGCCAACAGTCTCGGCTTCCTGGGGGGCTATCCGACCAGCCGCCATAGCGTGGGATGTGCCCTTATTGCCGCGGATGATCAGGGGATGCAGCGTGATGACTGGTATGAATCTGTCAGAGATATCGCGCAATTGCCGGAGGTTGCCGAGGTTGGCTTAAAGGCCGCGCAACGTGCGGTGGCCCGTCTGGGTGCCCGTCAGTGCCCGACCGGGGAAGTACCCGTGATTTTCGAAGCACCGATTGCCTCGACGATTGTCGGTAATCTGGTGCATGCTGCCTCGGGCGGTGCGCTTTATCGCAAGAGTTCGTTTCTCGAAGGGGCCCTGGGTCAGCAGATCCTGCCGGGCTTTGTGGTGCTGGAAGAGCGCCCGTTGTTGCGTGGTGGTCAGGCCAGTGCACCGTTTGACGGTGATGGGTTGCCGACGGCTAACCGGGATGTGATCAGTGACGGGGTGTTGAATGGCTATTTCCTGTCCGTGTATACGGCCCGTAAATTGGGGATGACACCCACAGGCAATGGTGGTGGCAGTCACAACCTCTTCCTGCGGGATACTCGTGCCGGCCATGCTGATCTGTCAGCCCTCATGAAAACCATGGGTCGTGGTTTGCTGGTAACCGAACTGCTGGGCCAGGGCGTTAATTACGTGAATGGTGACTATTCGCGGGGAGCGGCCGGTTTCTGGATCGAAAATGGCGAGATTGCCTATCCGGTTGAGGAAATTACCATTGCCGGGAACCTGAAGGACATGCTCAAGGGCGTGGTGGCTATTGCCGAAGACCGCCTGGCGCGCAGTGCCAAGCAGTCCGGTGCGATTCTGATTGACCGCATGATGGTGGCAGGGGCCTGATGCGCTGCTGCATTGTCCGTCACGGGGAAACACCCTGGAATGCGGATCGTCGCTTGCAGGGGCATCAGGACATCCCGCTGAATGCGCTGGGGTTGAGCCAGGCGGAAGCGGCAGGGCGCTATTTGCAGAAAAAGCACGCGGAAAACCCGTTTTCGGCAGTGATCAGCAGCGATCTGCTGCGGGCACGGCAAACGGCGGATGCCGTGGCCAGAGCCCTGGGGTTGGCGGTGCAGGACGCCCCGGCCTTGCGCGAGCGGCATTATGGGCAATTTGAAGGCAAGACACCGGCAGAAGCCGCGATTTTTGCGGCGGATGCCTATGTGGCGCTGGTCAGCCGGGCTGATCTGGATGCCTTGCCCGGTGAGGCCGAATCCCTGCGGGCGATGGTCTACCGTATCGAATCGTGCCTGGTCGAGCTGGTGCAACGCTATGCCGATCAATCTGTGGTCCTGGTCACTCATGGCGGCGTGCTGGATGTGATGTATCGTCGTGCCATGGGGCGGGAGCTGACCGGGCCGCGCGATGCGCCCATCCCCAATGCCGGGCTGAACTGGCTGGATCTGACGCTGGAAAACGGGCAATTACGCTGGTCCATGGTGGCCTGGGGTGAAACCGCGCACCTGACCGACGCCAGTCTGGACGAAATCCTGTAAAATCACGGCCTTGCCCTGCTCCTTGCCGGGTGCCAACCGACGCTATGCCGTGCCATGTCATGCCGACGTGGTGGCGCAACTCCCGTTCATGATTTTCGAGGTTTCTTATGTTCTCCGCCCGCGATACTTTGCAGCAAGTTGATCCCGAACTCTGGCAAGCCATTGAGGCTGAAGACCGCCGTCAGGAAGATCACATCGAACTGATTGCCTCGGAAAACTATGTCTCCTACGCCGTCATGCAGGCTCAGGGCTCGCAGCTGACCAACAAATACGCTGAAGGTTACCCGGGCAAGCGTTACTACGGTGGTTGCGAACACGTTGATGTAGTCGAGCAGCTGGCCATTGATCGCCTGAAGTCGTTGTTCGGCGCGGATGCCGCTAACGTGCAGCCGAACTCGGGTTCGCAGGCCAACCAGGCCGTGCTGATGGCCTTTGCCAAACCGGGTGACACCATCATGGGTATGAGTCTGGCCGAAGGGGGTCACCTCACCCACGGTATGCCGCTGAATATGTCAGGCAAGTGGTTCAATGTCGTGTCCTACGGCCTGAACGAAAAAGAAGAGATTGATTACGATCAGGTCGAAAAACTAGCGCGTGAACACAAGCCGCGCATCATCGTGGCCGGTGCCTCGGCCTATGCGCTGCGCATCGATTTCGAGCGCTTCGCCAAGATCGCCAAAGAAGTGGGCGCCATCATGTGGGTTGATATGGCGCACTACGCTGGTCTGATCGCTGCCGGTTACTATCCGAACCCGGTGCCGCATGCCGATGTCGTGACCACGACGACGCACAAGACGCTGCGCGGTCCGCGCGGTGGTGTGATTCTGATGAAGGCCGAGCACGAGAAGGCCATCAACTCGGCCATCTTCCCGGGCCTGCAGGGTGGTCCGCTGATGCACGTGATCGCCGCCAAGGCGACTGCTTTCAAAGAAGCCGCCACGCAAGGGTTCAAGGATTATCAGGAGCAGGTGTTGAGCAACGCCCGCGTTATGGCGCGCGTGCTGGGTGAAGAGCGTGGTCTGCGAGTGGTGTCGGGTCGTACCGAGAGCCACGTTTTCCTGCTCGATCTGCGCAACAAGAACATCACCGGTAAAGAAGCTGAAGCGGTTCTGGGTCGTGCACATATCACCGTCAACAAGAACGGTATCCCGAACGATCCGCAGAAGCCGTTTGTAACCTCGGGCATTCGTATCGGTTCGCCGGCGATGACCACGCGTGGTTTCACGGAGATTGAAGCCGAGCAGATCGCCCACCTGATCGCCGACGTGCTGGATGCGCCGAATGACGACGCTGTGCTGGCCAAGGTGCGAGATCAGGTATCGGCACTGTGCAAGCGCTTCCCGGTTTACGGTAAGTAAGCTTAAGCCGAATAAGGACGCGGCGCGATGAAGTGCCCTTTCTGTAGCGCGGACGGGACCACCGTCGTAGAAACGCGCGAGTCGGAAGAGGGGCACATCGTCCGCCGCCGTCGGCGCTGCGGTCAGTGCGAGAAGCGTTTCACCACACACGAGCAGGCCGAGATCCAGTTTCCGTTTATCGTCAAGCGCAACGGATCGCGTACCGAATTCAGTCACGATAAGCTGGCGGCTTCACTGCAACTGGCGCTGCGTAAGCGGCCGGTGACGGCAGAAGCGATTGACGCCGCTATCTCGCGTATCGAAGAAAAACTCCTGGCGCTGGGTGAGCGTGAAGTCACCTCGCAGCAGGTCGGCGAGCTGGTCATGCGTGAATTGAAAAAGATCGACAAGGTGGCTTATGTGCGCTTTGCCTCGGTCTATCGGAACTTCACCGATATTGATGAATTCTCCGAAGTGATTCGCGAGATCTCCCCGGTCGTCTGACCGAAGCGTCGGCACCGCGGGTTCACCGATATGCCCGAAACATTACCCCTCAATACACCGACTGCTGCTGATGCAGCGTGGATGGCTCGTGCGCTGCAACTAGCGGCGCAGGGGCTGTTTACCACGGGTGTTAATCCACGGGTGGGTTGCGTGCTGGTTAAAGAGCATCAGATCATTGGCCAAGGTTGGCATGAACGTGCCGGTGAAGGCCATGCCGAAGTGATGGCACTGCGTGATGCCGCTACACGTGGTCATAGCACGCAGGGGGCAACGGCGTATGTGACGCTGGAACCCTGTGCCCACTTCGGCAAAACGCCGCCTTGTGCGGCCGCACTGATTCAGGCGGGCATTCAGCGCGTGGTGGCGGCGATGGAAGATCCGAACCCGCTGGTGGCGGGTAAAGGCTTTGAACTGCTGCAGGCTGCGGGTGTCGCCGTTACGGTGCCATTGATGGCTGCCGAGGCAGCGGCGCTCAACGTCGGCTTCGTGCAACGTATGCGCGTGGGAAAACCCTGGGTGCGTTTGAAGATGGCCGGCAGCCTGGATGGGCGTAGTGCCTTGGCCAATGGCCAGAGTCAGTGGATTACTGCCCCCGAGGCGCGTCGGGATGGTCACCGTTTCCGTGCGCGTGCGCAGGCCATCATCACGGGTGTCGGCACACTGATTGCGGATGACCCCTTGCTCACCGTGCGGGATGTGATAGCACCCATCGGTCAAGCCGGCCAACCGGTGCCGTTAGCACCAGCGTTGCGTGTGGTGGTCGATAGCCACCTGCGTATGCCGACCACGGCAAAAATTCTGCAGGGCGGGTGTTTGGTCGTGACGGCTGAAACCGACCCTGTAAAAACCGCGGCCTTGCAAGCGGCTGGTGCGGAAGTCGTTTGTTTGCCCGATGCCAATGGCCGGGTTGACCTGGTGGCGCTGCTGGAATATCTGGCACAACGTGGGGTGAATGAAGCGCATGTCGAAGCGGGGCCGCGTTTGAGCGGTGTCTTCCTCAAAGCCGGACTTGTGGATGAGTTGCTGTGCTACATGGCGCCGTGCGTGCTGGGTAGTGATGCCCGTGGCTGGTTCGATGATCTGCAGCTGACCCACCTGGAGCAGAAGATCAAACTCAAATTCCAGGATGTCTGCATGGTTGGATCTAATCTCCGCATCATTGTTAGACCGCTTGATTAACTAACCTGTTGTTTTAGTTGACGCTGCGGAGAATAGGCTCGATAATCTCCGCATGAAAAGCGGAGATTATCGTTATGTCTGGCAACAACCTGAATGGCCGCATTGGCACTATGACGCCAAGCGGCTGATGCCTTTGCTTGCTCAAGTGCATCATGCGCAAGGCCGATTGCACGAGCGTTTGCAAAGCTTGGGGTTAGATCAACAAGGTCAGGCCAATCTGCGTGTGCTCACCGAAGACGTCGTCAAAACCAGCGAGATTGAGGGCGAAAGTCTCAATCGAGAATCGGTGCGTTCTTCCATCGCGCGACGCCTCGGGGTAGATATCGGCGCGCTGATGCCAGCAGATCGGCATGTCGATGGTGTGGTCGATATGGTTCTGGATGCCACGGGTAATCACCAAGCGCCTCTAACGGTCCAACGGCTCTTTGCCTGGCATAGCGGCATGTTTCCCGCAGGACAAAGTGGTCTGCGCAAAATCCGTATCGGCGCATGGCGGGATGATGCGCAAGGTCCTATGCAAGTGGTCTCCGGCCCCATGCATCGCCCCAAGGTGCATTTTGAAGCGCCGCCCGCCCACTTGCTCGATGCCGAGGTTAAAAAATTTCTGCGTTGGTTCACTGTCGATCAGCAAGACGACCCACTCATCAAAGCCGGTCTGGCGCATCTCTGGTTTGTCACCATCCACCCGTTTGATGATGGTAACGGACGTGTCGCTCGTGCTGTAGGCGATATGGCCTTAGCCCATGCCGAGCATTCGACACATCGGTTCTATAGTTTGTCGGCGCAGATTCAGCGTGAACGCAAAGACTATTACGCACTGCTTGAGCTTACACAGAAAGGTGACCTGGAGGTTACGGCTTGGTTAGTCTGGTTCCTGGAGTGTTTGCTGCGTGCTGTACAAGGCTCAGATGAAACGCTTTCGGCAGTGCTTAATAAAGCCAGTTTCTGGAAACGTTGGGCGTCCACGGCCATGAACGAACGTCAGATCAAACTATTAAATCGCTTGCTTGATGGCTTTGACGGCAAGCTCACTAGCAGCAAATGGGCATCGATTGCTAAATGCTCGCAAGACACGGCATATCGCGATATTAAAGATTTGGTTGAAAAGGGTGTGCTGAAGCAATCAGAGGCCAGCGGGCGAAGTACGAGTTACTGCATTCAATGACTGTTACGTACCGAATTTTTCGCAGATTTTGCAGGCTGGATCTTTGCTGATGCCTGATCTAGACCATATGCCTGTTAACGCGTTGTATCGCTGAAGCCCGCGGACCGGAATGCCAAAGCCGGCTAACAGTTTGATGGCCTCAACGGCCTGCATACAGCCGACGACACCGGTGACGGGTGCCAGAATGCCCGTCGTGGCACAGCGTAGCTCGTCGTCTTCGCTATCTTCTGGGTAGAGGCAGGCATAGCAGGGTGCATCAGGCTGCCGGGGGTCAACGACAAAGATCTGGCCCGTCAGTTTGATGGCGGCACCGGATATCAGCGGTTTCTTTAAAGCGACACAGGCGCGGTTCAGCGCATAGCGTGTGGCGAAGTTGTCACTGCAATCCAGAACCACATTCGCTTTGCTAACGGCCTCTATTAATGCGTCACCTTCGAGTCTGGGCAAGGTCAATACGCGGCATTCTGAGTTGATGCTGTGGAGTGTGGCTTCTGCGCTCAGTGTTTTGTTTTGACCGATACGTGCTTCGCTATGCAGAATCTGCCGCTGCAGATTACTTAGGTCAACGGTGTCGCCATCGGCAATGCTGAGGGTGCCTACACCCGCGCTGGCCAGATAAAGTGCAGCGGGAGAGCCGAGACCGCCAGCACCAATAATCAGCGCATGGCTGGCCAGGAGCTTCTCCTGGCCTTCAATGCCGATTTCATCAACCAGAATATGCCGGCTGTAGCGCAGCAGCTGCTGGTCATCCATGGGGCGTTACTGAGCGGGTTTTGCCGTGTTGTCGGTCGCCGCAGCGTCTTCCGTGGTTGCTTTTGCATCCTTGCTTACGGGTGCCGGCGGCTTGCCGCCAAGACGTTTAATGGCCTCAACGAACTGACGATCCTTGGCGGTGGTGTAGTCGGCAATGGCTAGGCCAGAGAGCTCGTCATCCTTGTCCTTATCCTTGCCGTTGGTTTTGCCGTTAGGCTTGTCGCTCTTGCGCTCTGCAGTCTCTTTATCCTTCTCCTGATTGTTCACCAGGTGACCGCCCAGGTCCGCCTCACGCAGGCCGTTCTTCTTACTGCCCGGTGTTTCTTCGATTTCGATATCCGGCTCAATGCCCTTGGCCTGGATCGAGCGACCCTTTGGCGTGTAGTAACGCGCCGTGGTCAGTTTGATGGCGGTATTGCCCGGTAGCGGCAGCACCGTCTGTACGGAGCCCTTGCCGAAGGTTTGTGTACCCAGGATGGTGGCGCGCTTGTAGTCCTGCAGGGCGCCGGCCACGATTTCTGACGCTGAGGCCGACCCGCCGTTGACCAGTACGATCAGCGGTACGGTTTTGATGCCGGCCGGCAGATTGCGCAGTTCATCTTCGCGGCCCGTCTGGTAATCCTCGGCCTTGGCGTAGAGCTTGTTCTTGGCGTCCGGAGCGCGACCATCGGTTGAGACCACCAGTTCGTTCGGCGGCAGGAACACGGCCGATACACCCACTGCGCCGTTGAGCAGGCCGCCCGGATCGTTGCGCAGATCCAGAATCAATCCCTTGAGCGGTCCGTTCTTGTAGAGCTGGTTCACGGCGTTAGCGAGTGCTGCCGTGGTGTTTTCCTGGAACTGGGTAATGCGGATATAGCCGTAACCCGGCTCGATCATCTTGAATTTGACCGACTGCACCTTGATCACTTCACGGGTGAGAGTGACGATCAGTGGCTTGTTCATGCCTTTGCGGGCAATGGTGAGCGTGACCTGAGTCTTCGGTTTGCCGCGCAGCTTCTTGACGGCTTCGTTCAGTGTCAGTCCTTTGACCGCGGTGTCATCGATTTTGACGATGAGGTCACCGGTTTTTAGGCCAGCACGTGCAGCTGGCGTATCTTCGATCGGCGCGATGACTTTGACGAAGCCATCTTCCATCCCCACTTCGATGCCCAGCCCACCAAATTCGCCATGAGTACCGACCTGCAACTCCTTGAACGCCTCGGCATCGAGATAGGTGGAGTGCGGGTCCAGGTTGGAGACCATGCCCGAGATGGCATTGTTGATCAGTTTCTTGTCTTCGACCGGTTCAACGTAGCCCTGTTTGATCGCGTTGAAAACTTCGGCGAAGGTTCGCAGATCCTGGATCGGCAGGCCTGTGGTCTGGCTTTGAGCGGTTGACGCCGGGGCGGTGGCTTTCTCGGCAAATGCCGGAATCTGCAACGCAATCAGAACACCGGCCACCACGCCGGCCACACCAACGCCAGTCGTTCGTACCCAGCCATGTCGGCCTTTGTGGGTTGGGTGATCGTTTGGCGGTAATGGGGTCGGCATAGTGAGGGTCCTGGCGTCCTAGCGTCCGTTGACGGCGATTACTTCTTGGCGGCCTGTTGGGCCACGGCAGCCGCAGCCGCAGCGGCTGCGTCCTGGTCACCCAGGTAGTAGCTGCGGATGGGTTTCAGCGTCTCGTCGTCCAGCTCGTAGACGAGTGGGATGCCCGTCGGAATGTTGAGTTCGACGATGTCGGCATCCGAAATGTTGTCGAGGTATTTGACCAGTGCGCGGATCGAGTTGCCGTGGGCAGCCACGATGACGCTCTTGCCCGACTTGACGGCCGGGGCGATGGTGCCTTCCCAGAACGGGACGAAACGGGCCACCGTGTCTTTCAGACACTCGGTAAGCGGTAATTCTTTTTCGGCAAGACCCGAGAATTTTTCGGCATAGCGGGCATCAAAACGCGGATGACGCGGATCATCGAATTCCAGCGCGGGCGGCGGCGTGTCGTAGCTGCGGCGCCAGACCAGTACCTGGTCGTCACCGTACTTGGCAGCGGTTTCCGACTTATTCAGACCCTGCAGGGCACCGTAGTGACGCTCGTTGAGACGCCAGTTCCGCTGAATCGGAATCCACAGGCGGTCCATTTCTTCCAGCGCCAGCCACAGTGTGCGCATGGCGCGCTTGAGCACCGACGAATAGGCCTGGTCGAATTCGAAGCCGGCTTCCTTCATCAGGCGGCCTGCCTGTTTGGCTTCTTCAATGCCTTTTTCGGTCAGATCAACGTCGGTCCAACCCGTGAAGCGGTTTTCCTTGTTCCAGGAGGATTCGCCGTGGCGCAGCAGCACAATTTTTTTCATGGTGAGATTTCCGTTCATCCGATATAAATGAATCAATCCGCTATTCTATAATGCCGGAGGCGCTGACTCTAGCGGCCAAGCCCCTGACTTTGTATTTTCTGGAAAAAACATGGATTTCTTCTTGCAGCCCCTCAATCTCGGTTTATTGCTGATTGCCCTGGTCTCCGGTGCCCTGCTGGTACGCCAGACCATCACTCCCGGCGGTAAAAGCGTGTCGCCGCAGGTCGCGATTGCTCTGACGGACAAAGAGGGTGGTGTTCTGGTCGATGTGCGGGAAGAGCACGAAGTGGCGGTGGAGCATATCCAGGGCAGCCTGTTTATTCCGCTCAAGGCACTGCCGTCCCAGCTGGCCAAGCTGGAAAAATACCGTAAGAAGCCCGTGGTGGTCGTGTGTGCTGCAGGTCGCCGTTCGGCGGCTGGTTGCCAGATTCTGAGCAAGGCCGGCTTCGAAGATGTGTCGCAGATTGATGGTGGTATCCAGGCCTGGGAAAAGGCCGGTCTGCCGTTGAAGCGGGGTAAAGCCCCGGCCAAGGCTTAAGGAATCATCATGCCCAAGGTTCTGATGTACAGCACCGCTGTCTGCCCGTATTGCGTGCGCGCCGAACAGTTGCTTAACAGCAAAGGGGTGACCGAGATTGAAAAAATCCGTGTCGATCTGAACCCGGAAGAACGCGAGACGATGATGGCGCGTACCGGTCGCCGCACCGTGCCGCAGATTTATATCGGTGATACCCATATCGGTGGTTTTGATGATCTGGCCGCACTGGACCGTGCGGGGGGTCTGGACCCGCTTCTGAAGTAATTTTTATTGATTTTTAAGGATGGACCATGGCTGACAATGAACAAATGACTGACCAAGCTGCTGCTGCCGACCAGGTGCCGGCGCAACCGATGTTCGCAATCGAAAAACTGTACGTTCGCGATATGTCGCTGGAAGTGCCGGCTGGTGCCGAAGTATTTCTGCAGCAGCAGGCCCCGGAAGTCGGTGTGCAGTTCAAGACCGGTTTCAATCAGCTTGGCCCGGATGCCTTCGAAGGCATTCTGCAGGTGACGGTGACGGCCAAGGCCGACAACAAGGTGTATTTCCTGATTGAAGTGCAGCAGGCCGGTATTTTCCGTGTGTCCGGTATTCCGGAAGAGGCCCTGCAACCGTTCCTCGGTTCGGCTATTCCGAATGTGCTCTTCCCTTATGCTCGTGAGGCGGTTTCTGATGCTTCGACCCGTGCCGGTTTTCCGCCGGTGGTGTTGCAGCCAGTCAATTTCGATGCCATGGCGCAACAGTCGGCAGAAACCTCGGCCAACGAGGTGAATGAAGTCGAAGCACCGGCTACGGTACAGTAACTTGGAACATGGGTGATTGAGAGCTTCCGCATGAGTCAGACCACGTCAACCGGCTTGAAACTGGGTGTGCTGGCGGCAGGTGCCTGGGGTACGGCGCTGGCCGCCAACTGGGCGCAGCGCCATCAGGTCACGATCTGGGCGCGTGAGCCGGAAGTCGTGGCTGCGATCAACGCCGATCACATCAATCACCGATTCCTGCCGAATATTGCATTGCCGCCGGCGTTACGTGCCACGGGCGAGCTGGCAGACGTGCAGGGGGCCGATGTGCTGGTACTGGCAACCCCGGTGGCTGGATTGCGTGTCACGCTCGAAGCGCTGAAAACGCGCTATGGGGCCATGCCTTTGCCCCCGCTGGTCTGGGTCTGCAAGGGTTTCGAGCCTCAGACGGGCTTGTTGCCGCATCAGGTGGTGCGCGCTGTGCTGGGCGATGTGCCGGCCGCAGCGTTGTCCGGCCCCAGTTTTGCTCAGGAAGTGGCCAAGGGTTTGCCCACGGCGGTGACGCTGGGGGCTGCGGATCTGGCATTGGCCGAGCGACTTGCCGAGCGTCTGCACACGCCGAGTCTGCGCCTGTACGCGTCCGGCGATGTGGTGGGGGTCGAGGTCGGTGGTGCCGTGAAGAATGTGCTGGCCATTGCGACCGGCATTGCCGATGGCCTGTCTCTCGGTCATAACGCACGCGCCGCGCTCATGACCCGGGGTCTGGCCGAGATTGGTCGTTTGTGCGAACGGTTGGGTGGTCAGCGTGAAACGCTGATGGGTCTGGCCGGCTTGGGCGATCTGATTTTGACCTGCACAGGGGATCTATCGCGCAATCGTCAGGTAGGCCTGGCACTGGGTTCGGGCAAAACGCTGGAAGAAACCCTGGAGTCGCTCGGTCATGTTGCCGAAGGCGTGGGTACCGCCCGTGAAGTGGCGCGGCTTGCTACCGAATTGCAGGTGGACATGCCGATTGCTCAAGCCGTGGCCGCCGTGATTCGGGGCGATCTCAAAGCACGCGATGCCGTTGGCCAGCTGATGAACCGGGCCCAACGCGCCGAGTGATTTAAAAGCTAAAGGCGGGCGGCGGCGGTCCCGCACCTTCGGCCAGCTTTGCGTTACTGCGCGCCGCTGAAGCCGTTCTGCCGCCAGATTTCGAAGGCCACAATGGATGCCGAGTTGGCGAGGTTCAGACTGCGAATGCCTGGCCGCATCGGGATGCGTAGCCGGTGATTCTGATCAAAGGTTGCCAGTAATTCTGCCGGCAAGCCTTTGGTTTCGCAGCCCATGACGATGACGTCATCCGGTCGAAAGCAGACTTCATGGTACGGCCGGCTGCCTTTGGTGGTCATGGCGAAGAAGCGACGTGGGTTGGTGGCATCGGCCAGGGCCGTCATGCAGGTCGTCCAGTCATCGTGAACGTGCATGAAGGCTTGGTCATGGTAATCCAGACCGGCGCGACGTAATGATCGATCATCCACATCAAATCCGAGTGGTCGTACCAGGTGCAGTTCAAAGCCGGTTGCGGCAGATACGCGAATCAGGTTGCCCGTGTTCGGGGGGATTTCCGGGTTGACCAGGATGATGGCGGGGCGGCGGGGTGTTTGTGTCATGGGATAAGCGTCTCAGGATTCGGGCGTGCGGGCCAGTACGGCAACATCAATCTGGCGTGCGCCAGCATAACGCAGTGCGTCGGCACAGGCCGACAGGCTGGCGCCGGTGGTCAACACATCGTCGATCAGCAGAATGTGCTGATCGTCCAAGGTGCGGGTGCAGGCAAAGGCACCGCGTAAATTGGCCCAGCGGGCTTCCCGCCCCAGGCCGGCCTGGGATGGGGTGTCGTGGATCCGCAGCAGATGATCTGCGGACCAGGGTCGACGGAGCGCTTTTGCTGTGTGACGCGCAATTTCCGCCGCCTGGTTGAAGCCGCGTGCCTTGAGCCGGCTGGGGTGCAGCGGCATGGGGAGTATCAGATCCGGTAGGCCATCCCCCGCTATTTGCCAGCGTGCTTGCAGGGTTGCCGCAAGATGGCTTCCGAAGAAGGCACCGAGGTACAGATGATGTCCGTATTTGAAATCACGAATCAGGCTGTCAATGGGAAAGGCATAAGACCAGACCGCCGTGGCGGTATCAAAACGCGGTTGATGATGCTGGCAATCACGACATCTCAAGGGGCCCGATGTTTGAGAGAGGTCTGTGCCCTGAGGTTCGAGTGGCAGTGCGCAGCGCGGACATGTTTGACCGGTCAGCACGGGAAGCCCGGCTGCACAGGCCTGACAGACCGGGGCATCGCCGCTGGGCAGGCTGCATAGCACACAATTCTGAGGCAGCACGGTGTTTGCCAGAAGACGGCCGGCCAAGCGTAACCGTTCCCACAGGCCTCGTGGCGACGGGGTGTTCTGGTCAGATGCGGTGGCATTCATGGGGCAGCGGCGGTTAGTCAGGCGAGGATTGGAGGCTTCGGGCATAATTATGCCTTTACAAAGCACTTAACCTCCATGTGTGGGGTCCCCTATGCAAACTGAGCAAACAGAGACGATTCCCCTGAATTTTGTACCGCCGCGCCAAAAAAATCATAAGACAGCGGCCGCTTCAGGTACGGGCCGCTGGTCCACCGACGCGGTACTCGAACTGATCGAGCTGCCTTTCATGAGCCTGCTGGCCAAGGCGCATGCCGTCCACGCCGAACACTTTGATGAAAATGCCGTACAGCGTTCGACTCTGTTGTCGATCAAGACGGGCGGCTGCTCCGAAGACTGCGGTTACTGTTCGCAGTCGGCACGGTACGACACAGAGGTTGGCCGTGAAGCGCTGATGTCCAAAGAGGATGTGGTTACTGCGGCCAAGGCGGCCAAAGCGGCCGGTTCGTCGCGCTTCTGTATGGGCGCAGCCTGGCGCGGCCCGAAAGACAAGGATCTCGATCAGGTCGTCGATATGGTGCAGGAAGTCAAAGCCCTGGGCCTGGAAACCTGTGTCACGCTCGGTATGTTGAAGCCAGGCCAGGCAGAAAAGCTGGCGACGGCGGGTCTGGACTATTACAACCATAATCTGGATACCGATTCAGCCTACTACAGCGAAGTGATCAGCACGCATACGCACGAGGACCGGCTGGACACGCTGGATCGTGTACGCCAGGCAGGGATTCATGTGTGTTCCGGTGGCATCGTCGGTATGGGTGAGAACCGTAAGAATCGCGCGGCACTCATTGCCCAACTGGCCAATCTGGATCCGGTGCCGGATTCGGTGCCCATCAATAATCTGGTGCCAATTCCAGGAACGCCCATGGCGGGCGTGGACCCCGTTGATGGCATTGAATTTGTGCGCATGATTGCCGCGGCTCGCATTACGATGCCGACGTCCTGGGTGCGCTTGTCGGCGGGTCGTCAGGAAATGTCGGATGAGTTGCAGGCACTGTGTTTCTTTGCCGGCGCCAACTCCATTTTTTACGGTGAGCAACTGCTGACGACGGGTAACCCCGACACCTCGCGCGATCAGACGCTGTTCGCCACCTTGGGTCTGAAGGGCGTCTGATGTCGATGGGGGCCGTTCCCCCTTCTTCTGCCGCCCGGTTCCGCAAAAACCGGATCAGACATGCCTTTGACCGGGTAGCGTCATCGCTGTCCGGCAATGATTTTCTCTACCGGGAAATGGCCCGGCGGATGTCGGAACGCCTGGATATGGTGCGGCTGGCGCCGCAATGCATTCTGGATGCCGGCTGTGGTCTGGGCGCGGATCGCCTGACGCTCGCCCAGCGTTACCCGGATGCCCTCTGGCTGGGCGTGGATCATAGCCTGGGCATGCTGCATGCCGGGGCGGCAACGGATCGGGCAGCGACAGGTTTCCTGCAGCGCTTGCTCAGTCCGGTGCGTCAATCCAGAACGCTGCGGGTGGCCGGTGATCTGAATGCCTTGCCGCTGACGGCACAGCAGGTAGATCTGGTCTGGTCCAATGCCGCGCTGCATTGGCTGGATGATCTCCCGGGTGCCATGCAGGAATTCAATCGTGTCCTGCGCGTGGGTGGGCTGCTGATGTTCAGCCTATTCGGTCCGGATACCCTGAAGGAATTACGGGTTGCCGTGCAGGCGACCGCGGCGGCGGCTGATGCAGGACGCGTGCAAACCTTTGTCGACATGCATGATGTGGGCGATATGCTCGTACATGGTGGTTTTTCAGATCCGGTCATGGATATGGAAACCCTGACTCTGACCTATGCCGACCCCTGGCAGGCGCTTAAGGAGTTGAAGGCAGGGGGGTCGTGTGATGCGACGTATTTTGCCGCGCAGGGTTTGACCCACCGTCAGTTCTGGTCTCGTGTGATTGATCATTGGCCGCGCAATCGTGACGGACGTTACACGTTGACCTTTGAACTGGTGCAGGGCCATGCCTGGAAGGCTGCGCCGAGGCAGCATGAGGATGGCCGTGCGGTGGTGAATTTCATGCCGAGGCCGACCCATCCGCGTGGATGAGTACACCGATGACTGAGGGGCTTTTTCGGGCGATTGAAATCGCCTGGCGCTGCACGGATCCTGCCGCCAAGTGTGCCGCTGTGGATGCCCTGATTCCGGCGTATCTGAGCTTGTGCCTAGCGTCGAATGGGGCGTTGGCGGCAAGTGTCGCCCCCGACTGCGCTCAGGTTGGGCGCCCTGAAAAACCGGTCTGTGTGTCACCAGCGGCGCTGCCATTCCGTAAAGCGGTCGATCCGGCGGGACGAGCGGCGCTACTCCACGCCATTGCCCATATCGAATTCAATGCGATCAATCTGGCTCTCGATGCCGCCTGGCGTTTCAACAAGCTCGGTGCCGAGTTTGTTCGTGACTGGCT